>CAYJGP010000037.1:0-15189 GCA_964369435.1 uncultured Oscillospiraceae bacterium
CCTGCATACATAGAGCTTGTATACTCAACCATAACCTGAACTTCATTCTCTTTGAGTGCTGTAAAGCAGATTAGCGTGCCGCCCAAATTAAGCTTTCTATCGACTTCAAGGTCGGTATTATGCTCTATTAAATCAGCAGCCATCGCTCCAAGCAGCGTCTGTTCTGTGTAGTTTTTACTTGTAACTGTAATTACCGGTGGGATGTCGCTTGTATCCCCTTCACTTGAAATATCGATATATCCGTTTGTCGAAAGAAAATCTCTCGCAACCGCAAGTGGATCTTCTTCCAAAACATCAACTCGATAGTTAAGCTCTGCCATGATATCCTCTGTTAGCTTATTATCTAAAACCGATAAAGCTTCGCCAACTTGCGGATATGCCTCCAAAACATCATCGCGAATTATCGGCACCGCATTATAAGGCAGGAAGAATTCATTATCATCAACAAGTGTTACAAGTTCATATTCGTGAACAAGCGCATCTGTCGTATATGCAACTATAACGTCTACCTCATTGTTTTTAATAGCCTCATAGCGCAGTCCGCCTTCGGTTATAACCACCTCTTGAAATTCCAAATCATAGCTTGATTGAAGACCTAAAAGACCGTCTTCTCTATTTGAAAATTCAGTAGTTGATCCGAATATTAGCTGGTCAGCTACCTTTGCTATATCTGATACCGTTTCAAGATCATACTGCTCTGCTGTTTCAGCCCTCACAGCTACAGCATAGGTATTATTAAATCCAAAGTCTGGCAGAACGGTTAAATCATGTAACTCATCATACTCTGCAACAACTATCTCTTCAACCTCTTGCGCGTTTGTTATCATCTCTTCTTTTTCCAAAACTGCCGCATACATAGAACCTGTATAATCTACCATAACTTGAACTTCGTTCTCTTTTAGCGCCTCAAAGCAGATTAGCGTACCACCCATATTGAGCTTTCTATCAACCTCAAGTTCGGTGTTAAACTCTATTAAATCAGCCGCCATAGCGCCAAGAAGTGTTTGCTCTGTATAGTTTTTGCTTGTAACGGTAATTACCGGTGGAATATTAGGGTCTACTACCAGTCCACCCGCATCTTCCTCTGCCCCTCCAAATGGAAGCTTTATATAATCACCAACAACAACGAATAGGATTACAACAGACATAAATGCTGCAACGCTCGATAAAAACCTTCTGCGTTGGTGGCGAAGTCTGACAAGTCCCTCTTTGCTGTCGGGTAGCGGAATGCCAACCCTTAGCGATATAGGTACAACTGCTTTCTCGATTTTCGAGAATAAAAAATCGATAAGTAGAGCAAGCGCACATGCAGGGATAGCACCAGCTAAAATCATATTGGTACTTACCATCTGCACACCTGAATAGATTAAGTAGCCAAGACCACCAGCACCTATATAAGAAGCAAGTGTTAGAAGACCTACCGCTGTAACAGCAGAGATACGAACACCTGCCATAATTACAGGTAGCGCCATTGGAAACTGAACCCGAAAGAGAATCTGCAAATCGGTCATTCCAATGCCTTTTGCAGCCTCTATTGTCTCTTTATTTATATTTAAAAGACCTGTTGAGGTATTTTTTATAATCGGCATTATCGCATAAAGAACAACTGCAAATATAGCTGGCACGAATCCTATCCCTAAAAACGGAATTAGAAATCCGAGAAGCGCTATACTCGGCACTGCCTGGACGAGGTTTGCAAACGCCATAACCGGCTTGTGCAACTTTTTATATCTGCTTATTAGTATTCCAATTGGAACACCTATCAAAATTGCTATAGTTACCGCAAATGTTGCAAGTTCAATATGTTCGATAAAAAGCTCAACTATCTGTTCTTGCCTATCTGCTAAAAAGGCAAAAAAATCACTGATACCATTAAATATACCTGCCATTATTCCACCTCCATATCTATAAACTGGCGGCTAAGAGTTGAAACAAGGCTACCTTTTGTTATAAGTCCCATAAACTTGTTTTTATTCGATACAACCGGCAGAATAGAAACATTTTGCTCATTAACAACACGAAGCAGATCAATAATGCTTTTATCCGGCGTAACTTTAAAGTCGATAGACTCCATAATCTCCGATACTTTCGTCTCGGGACTCATCATCCTATCAAGCTTATTTGCTATAATTATGCCATGTAGCTCTTTTTCAGCATCGACAACTAAAATACTATCGACCTTGTTTTTAACCATCTTTTCAACTGCTCTCATAATACCTGTGTTCGGCGAGCAGGTTACCGCTGTTTCAATCATAATATCTCGTGCTCTTATCATCTGCGGCATACTCCAAATTCTATTGGCACCGACAAACTCCTGAACAAACGAATCACATGGATTTTTAAGTATCTCCTCTGGGGTATCAAACTGCAGGATATTACCCTTATCGAGTATACACATCTTATCGGCAAGCTTTATAGCTTCATCCATGTCATGTGTTACAAAAACTATCGATTTATGAAGTTTTTCCTGAAGTCCCAAAAGCTCATTTTGAAGTTGCTCACGAGTTATCGGGTCAAGCGCTGAAAACGGCTCATCCATAAGTACAATTTCAGGGTCTAGCGCGAATGCTCTTGCAACTCCTATACGCTGTTGCTGGCCTCCTGAAAGTTGGATTGGATATCTGTGAAGATATAGTGCAGGATCAAGCCCTATCATCTCCATAAGCTCAATAACTCTGTTTTTTATAGCCTCTTTATCCATACCTGATAGCTTTGGTACGATACTTATGTTCTCCTCTACTGTCATGTGCGGGAAGAGTCCTGTCTGTTGGATAACGTAGCCCATTCTACGTCGCAGCTGTGTTGGATCAATTCTCGAGATATCTTCGTCTTTAAAAAAAATAGTACCAGCAGACGGTTTTATTAGTCTGTTGATAAGTTTTAAGCAGGGTGTTTTACCACATCCTGAAGGCCCTATAAGTACTGTTATTTCTCCTTCTTTTGTCTCAAAATTGATATTGTTTAGCACTCTTTGGTCGCGATAACTTTTTTCTACTCCGACAAAACGTAACATCACACATCCCCTTTCTCGTTAAGTTAATTTATTTACTTATATAATGTAATTATAGTATAAATCAATTTTTTTTGCAAATAAATCGAAAATTGTAGAAATTTTATGTATATTGTGTTAAAATTCAATATAACGTTTAACTAAACCTATAAAAAAATAAAAATTGCAACTAAGGAGACTTATATGAAACACAATTTTGATGAAATAATTGAGCGAAAAGCTACCAACTCAACTAAGTTTGAAGCTGGCAATAGCGTTTACAAAGACCTTGCAGACGACCATCTTCCAATGTGGGTTGCCGATATGGATTTCGCCTCACCAAAACCAATTTTAGATGCTCTTAAAGCGCGTATCGATTGCAGAATATTGGGTTACAGCAATTTTTATGATGAAAACTACTACACAGCTGTAATAAACTGGATGGATAGACATTTTGGATATAAAGTTTTAAAAGAAGAGATAGTTTTCTCACCGGGCGTTGTTCCAGCTGTTGCAAACCTCATAACAATTATGACCGAGCAATCAGACAGCGTTCTTATCCACACACCTGCATACTATCCTTTTGAAGCGTGCATAAAAAAGAGCAATAGAACTCCTATCCACTCATCACTTATCTGCACCGATGGCTACTATACTATAAACTTTGAAGAGTTTGAAGAGATCTGTGCAAGACCAGAAGTTACCCTTTACATCCTCTGCTCTCCTCATAATCCTACAGGTAGAGTTTTTAGCGAAGAGGAGCTATTAAAAATTTATAATATCTGTAAAAAGAATAATGTTGCGATTATTTCGGATGAAATCCACATGGATTTAACGAGAAACGGTGTTATCCACACCCCTCTCTCGAAGCTTTTCCCAGATGATTGCGGTATCGTTACCTGTACTGCACCATCAAAGACTTTCAACCTCGCTGGAATGTCACTTTCAAATATAATTATTAAAGATCCTGAGCTCAAAGAGAAGTTTGCAGCTGCCTCAGGCGGTCACCCAAGCCCACTTGCAATAGAGGCGCTTATCGCTGCATATACCAAGTGCGACGATTGGCTAGCTGATCTTTGCAGCTATCTTGATGAAAACTTCAAAATACTAAAAGAGGAGCTCGAGAGCAAGCTGCCAGGCGCCCACCTTGAAATATCTGAGGGCACATACCTTGCATGGGTTGATTTGAGAGGGCTTAATATCCCACACGATGAAATGATAAAACGAGTTGTTAGCGGCGGTGTATTCCCCGATGGCGGCGAGATGTTTTTAGCTGACGGCGAAGGGTTTATCAGACTAAATCTTGCATGCCCTGCTTCTGTTGTTAAAGAGGCTGTGGACAGACTTTCAAAGGCACTATCATAAAGACACTATCATAATAATTGCAAGTTAAAAACAAAGGCGGCGGGATTAACTCGCCGCTTTTTCATTTAAATTAATCTCATATAATTTAGCATTATTTTATATTCGTTTTTATAACTGTTTTAATAGTTTTTTACAAATAATATATTATCTCAGTTTTCATCTTTGTACCACAGCTTTTAATTGACTTTTAAGCGCCTTTAGAGTAAAATATTTTATTGTACATTTAATTAAATAAACACAATCTCACATAGTGAAAGGCTAATTTTATATGGGAATTTTAAGCAGATATTTAAAGCCGTCGGCGGTTGTAGTTTTATCTATAGTCACCCTTCTGCTAGTCCAAGGATTTTGCGACTTAGCGCTACCAACGATAATGAGTAATATAGTGGATGTTGGAATAACAAACAGCGGTATCGACGAGCCACTCCCCACCACATTAACAGAAGATAACATGAACCTTATTTCCTCATTTATGAGTGAAGCGGACAGGGCTGATTTTAATAGCGTTTATCAAAACAGCAACAACATCTACACCCACATTAACACAACTGATAATTCGATAGCGGCATACAACAAGGCAAGCTATGCACTCTCCCTCTTTTTAGCTCAAAACTATACCGATGACACCCTTGACTTTAATGATATTTACGATATATCGCAAAACTATGATCTTTCAGATTATATAGCAATAGCTGATTCCACCGACCCCATAGTCTATAGCAATATTTCAACTTCTTATACTAAGATGTTTTATGAAAATCAGGGTATTGACCTTGTTTCAAAGGGACAGAATTATATCTATCTGTTCGGCGGTATAATGCTCGCTGTTGCACTGCTCGGTACAACAGTTTCAACAACTGTATCATTTCTCATCTCAAGGCTCTCAGCACTTGTTGCAAAAAAGATGCGAAGTGATGTTTTTAAAAAGGTACTATCTTTTGAGGGGGTCGAGATAAACCAATTTGGCGTTTCAACTCTTATCACCCGCTCAACAAACGATATAACTCAACTTCAACTATTCCTATCTGTTGGATTTAGGCTTATCTGCTATGCCCCTATTCTTTTTATCGGCGGTATGATAATGGCACTCACAACAGGTAGTTCACTGAGTTTAATTTTGATATTTGCTGTTGTAGCTATTATTTTAATCGCGGCATTTGTTCTAGTTGTGGCACTCCCAAAATTCTCCGCTCGTCAGGGTCTCTTTGATAGGCTAAACCGCATATCTCGCGAGTCACTTGGTGGGATGATGGTTGTTCGAGCATTTTCAAACGAAAACAAAGAGGAAGAGCGGTTTGACAAAGCAAACAAAGAGCTTACCGATACCGTTCGGTTTATAAATCGAGTTGTCGCTTTTCTCTTCCCGATAATGATGTTTATTATGAATGCAACAACCCTTGCTATCTTCTATCTCGGCGCTGACTATATCGACGTTGGCAGAATGCAAGTTGGAAACCTACTCGCATTCTCCCAGTATGCGATGTCGATTATTATGGCATTTTTGATGATAGCGGCAATTTTTATTTTAGTTCCACGAGCTGCTGTTTCAGCTAAAAGGGTTCAAGAGATTTTAAATACCAAACCAACTATTGCCTATCTTAAAAACGGCGACAACCGCCCAGTTAAAGGTTTACTCAAATTTAGCAATGTGTCTTTTAAGTATCCAGGCGGCGATGATTATGTTTTACAAGATATCTCATTCGAAGCAAAACCATGCCAGACAACGGCATTTATTGGCGCTACTGGTAGCGGAAAATCAACTATCGCCAATCTAATTCCTCGATATTACGATGTCACTAGCGGTGAAATATCTATAGATGGCGTTTCGATTATCGATAAGGACCTTCAAACACTTCGAGATAGCATAGGGTTTGTTGCTCAAAAGAACATTCTCTTTACAGGCGATATCCGCTCAAACCTCGAGTTTGGAAAAAGTGAATTGGACGATGATGAGCTTCTACGGTCACTTGAAATATCCCAAGCAAAACAGTTCGTCACAAACAATGCTGATGGAATAAATATGCAGATTTCTCAGGGTGGCGCAAATCTTTCAGGTGGTCAAAAGCAGAGGATTTCGATAGCTCGTGCACTTGCCAAAGATGCTAGTATCTTTATCTTCGACGATAGTTTCGGAGCTCTTGACTTTAAAACCGACTCACTCCTTCGGCGTGCTTTAAGGGAAAACCTTTGCGATAAAACCGTTATAATAGTTGCCCAAAGGGTTTCAACTATAAAGGATGCCGACAGAATATTAGTTGTTGATGAAGGTCGGATAATCGCTGACGGCCGACACCAAGATTTACTGCAAAGCTGTCCCCAGTACCGCGAGATCGCAGAGAGCCAGAATGCTGTGGGAGGTGAGATAGTTGGCTAGTAAAAATAAAATTAAACTAGATATTCCCCAAAACGATGGTAAGGCTTCTGATTTCAAAGGCAGTATGCTAAAGCTTGTAAAATACCTCTCTCCTTTCAAAATCCCACTAGCTCTTATGGTTATCTTCTCGATAGCTTCAGCCACCTTCTCGATAGTTTCACCGCGCATTTTAGCGCTTATAACCGACGAGATCGTAAACGGAGTAGCTCGAAAGGTTATCGGTGGTATTTCAATTAATTTCCCATATATCGCAACCATTTCTGCCTATCTTCTTGGCATCTACCTTTTAAGCCTTCTTTTCAGCTTTATTCAAGGTTATATTATGGCAGGAGTTTCTGCAAAAGTATCTAAAAATATGCGCTCTGCGCTTATTCGCAAGATAAACAGACTGCCTATTTCCTATTTCCACAAGGTTTCTTATGGCGATGCTTTATCGCGTATAACAAACGATGTCGATACCCTTGAGCAAAGCCTCAACCAATCGGCAGCCCAGCTTATTTCAAGTGTAACAACAATTTTAGGCGTCGCTATTATGATGCTTACTATAAGCGTACCTTTAACTCTAATTACCCTGCTTATACTGCCACTTGCATACTTTATCGTTTCAAAGATAGTAAAGCGAGGGCAGCGATATTTTGTCGAGGGACAGGAAAATTTGGGCGCTGTTGGCGGAAAGATAGAAGAATCTTTTTCAGGTCAATCTGTTATCTCTGTATTTAATATGCAAAAACGAGTTATCGATGAGTTTGAAGAGATAAACGATAAGCTTTACAAAAGCAGTTGGAGAGCTAATTTCCTATCGGGACTTATGCAACCAGCTATGGGATTTGTCTCGAATTTAGGTTATGTTATTATCTGTATTCTAGGTTCAATTTTTGCCGCAGGTGGACTTATGACCATCGGTGCAATCGGCGCTTTTATGCAGTATATCCGAAACTTTATGATGCCAATAACCCAGCTTGCAAATATCTCAACTATGATTATGCAAACTGCAGCCGCTTCAGAGAGAGTTTTTGAGTTTTTATCGGAAGAAGAGGAAAACGATAGCTTAGCTTTTAAAAATATTGACGACTGCGATATTCGCGGTAATATTAAATTTCTAAACGTTCGGTTTGGCTATGAAACTGACAAAACAATTATTAGCAACTTTTCAGCCGATATAAAAGCTGGACAGAAGATAGCAATAGTCGGCCCTACTGGCGCTGGTAAAACTACCCTTGTTAAGCTATTGATGCATTTTCACGAACTCGACAGCGGTGCTATCTATCTCGATGGGCACAATATAACCGACTTTAAAAGGCAAGATCTTCGCAGAAAGTTTGGAATGGTTCTTCAAGATACCTGGCTCTATAACGATACAATCATGGAAAATATAAGATACGGAAAACCCGATGCAACAGATGAAGAGGTTCAGGCGGCGGCGAAATCGGCCTCTGCTGCATCATTTATCAAAACTCTGCCTAAGGGATATAATTTTGTTATAAATGAGGAAGCAAGCAACATTTCAAGTGGACAAAAACAACTTATAACAATAGCTCGTGCCCTCCTATCCGACAGTGAGATTATGATTTTAGATGAGGCAACAAGCTCGGTTGACACCAGAACCGAAACTCTTATTCAACGTGCCATGGACACTGTTATGCATGGTAGAACAAGCTTTGTTATAGCGCACAGGCTATCGACTATTAAAAATGCAGACATTATACTTGTTCTAAAAGATGGGGATATAGTTGAGCAAGGTAGCCACACAGAGCTTTTAGATAAACAAGGATTTTACTATGATCTATACAACAGCCAGTTCGATATAAAAGAATAGTCTGCCAAAACTTTTTTGTCACTCTCGGTAGTAACTTTTATAATTAACACAAGATTTATTTTGCACAAACCATAAAAATAAAGCTATATGAACTGGTGTTTGTATAGCTTTTTTAAATAGTTTGCAATTTATTTTATTTTGATTTATTATTAGTTCTAAAGCACAACATTTCAATTCAAATGCCTTTTGGCAAAGTATCCGAGGCGTTTAACCCACTCAAATTGTCTAGGCGTTTTGGTTAAATAAACTACATTTATTTTAAAAATTATTATTTAAAGGAGTAATCAGAATGAACAAGCTAAATATTGTTGCACAAAATATCGCACGCGAAACCATGAATGAACTATACAAGTTTATAAAACCCGGCATTAGCGAAAAAGAAATTGAAGATGAAGCTTGTAGAATTATGGAACAAAAAGGATCGAATTCTTGGTGGTACCATGGTGTTGGAGCACTTGTTTTGCTCGGAGATAGAAGTATTATATCTACAAACGGGCGAGAATATAAGGCTTCATCGGATAAACTTGTTGCGCAAAACGATGTAGTTACAATCGACCTTGCGCCAACTGTCGATCTTCATTGGGGCGACTATGCGAGAACTATTTTCGTCGAGAATGGCGCTGTAGTTTTAA
This sequence comes from uncultured Oscillospiraceae bacterium, assembly GCA_964369435.1. Taxonomy (GTDB): domain Bacteria; phylum Bacillota; class Clostridia; order Oscillospirales; family Ruminococcaceae; genus CAYJGN01. Next base: position 9,177 of record CAYJGP010000037.1, read on the forward strand.
ATGATGCCGATGTTAAAAATCCCGAATACCAAAACGGTTTTGCCGCTGAAATTTATCTTCACAATTTTCTTTTGAAAACCGCAAAAGAAGATATGACTTACGAAGATATATTCTACCTTGCAAATGCAGAGATTGAAAAACTAGGGTTTATAAATCTCGACTTTCGCAATAACCTTGGCCATTCGATTGAGATAGATGAAAAACAGAGAGTATACCTTGAAAAAGATGTTAAGCAGACTTTCAAATCGGTAGGGAAACCCTTTACTTTTGAGCCTCACATAATGGTTGATGGTGCTAAAGTAGGCTTTAAGCGCGAGAATATCTATTATTTTGAAGACGGCGTGCTTCTCTGCCTTTAATCTACTAGCTAATAAGAAATATCGTGATATATTTCTCGTAAATTCTTAACTGCTTCTTTTCGTTTATCGATTGCTTGGCAGATTATCTGTTTTAATATAATTTGCAAAAAGTGCAGAAACTTACATTTTGGATACAGTAGTTGTTTTTAAGCATTTAGTAGGCATTAGTCAGTTTGTAGGCATTTAGTTTCTTTGTAAACATTTTTTGTTGTTATTTTATTTAGCCGATAGTTTCACCTGCAAAACATTTTTAAATTTTAGAATATTGAAATATATGAACAGTGGTATTGTTTCCAAATAAACAATGCCACTGTTTTCTGTTTTATAAACTAAAAAGCATATAAATTATTCGCTGTTATTTATTTCTGCTAAAAGCACGATCAGTTTCCTCAGAAACTAATCGCGCTTTTAAAACTCATATTGATATTTAAATAGCTTCATTATCTGTTTTTACTGGACAATCGCCTTTGCAATTTTATAAACATCGCCACAACCAAGGGTTATAATTAAATCTCCTTCTTTTGCATTATCACGCAGATACTCTTCTATCGCTTCAAATGTTCTGAGGTTTTGGCAGTTATCAAGCTTATCTACTAGGTCGTCTGAATATATATTATAGCTGTTTACCTCGCGTGAACCCATTATCTCTGTCAAAATAACCATATCTGGAATTTTCAAAACCTCTAAAAAGTCATTGTAAAGCAGTTTTGTTCTTGAGAAGGTAAATGGCTGAAAAACCGCTATTACCCTTTTATATCCCATCTTCATCGCCGCAGTAAGCGTTACTTCAAGCTCTTTTGGATGATGTGCATAATCGTCATAAACATCCGCACCATTTAGTTTCCCTGTAAACTCAAAACGCCTGCCAGCACCGTCAAAACTTTCAAGCCCTTGCTTTATCGCTTCTGCTGAAACACCGCAATAATCTGCCGCAGCTACTGCAGATATCGCATTAATAACATTGTGCATCCCTGGCACTTTTAAATCAATACTCACAAGCTTTGAGTCCTTTTTATAGATATCAAAGCTATAAAGTGCCGCTCCTTTATCCACTATATTTTTTGGATAGTAATCATTCTCTTCAGAAAAACCAAATGTTACCTTGGAAACAACTATCCCTTCAGTCGCTTTAATTGAGTTTTCATCATCTCCATTATAGATAACAGCTTTTGTAGCTTTGCTTGCAAATTTATTAAATGACTTCACTATATTTTCAAGACTTTTAAAGTAGTCTAGATGATCTTCATCGATATTGAGTATCACCGCAACGTCAGTATGCATTTTTAGAAATGTATCGACAAATTCACATGCCTCACATACTATCGTATCACTTTTACCAAGCCGACCACTTCCACCAAGCTGTGGCAGTTTTCCGCCGATTACCGCTGAAATATCGAGATTTTCAGCAAGCATAATTGTTGTTATCATTGAAGAAACGGTGGTTTTTCCATGTGTCCCCGCAACATTTATCGCATTTTCAAATCTACTAGTAATAAGGCCTAACATATCGCTGCGCTCGATTAGCGGTATTCCTCGCTCTTTTGCCGCAACAATCTCTGGATTATCTTGCATTATAGCCGCTGAATAAACAATAAGCTCTTTACCCGAAACATTATCTGCATTATGCCCTAAAAAGACGGTAATCCCCATATTTCGCACTGCTTTGAGCGTTTCAGTTTCATTGTTGTCGCTACCTGAGAGGGTAAATCCTTGCCCATGCAGTATCTGCGCTAGCGGATACATACCACTTCCACCGATACCTATAAAATGAATATGCTCTATGTTATTTAAAAACTGCTCTGTTATCTTGAACATCTATTTCCTCCGTATTACTCTGTTTGATTATATTATATTTTAAATTCGCAAAAAAATAAACACTTATTTTAATTACAACATATTATAACTCAAGGGTGATTTTATGAAAAAGTTTTTGGTAATTGGCGACGATCCACGATTTGAGTTTATTCGAAGCGAGCTTACAAGGCGCGGAAACATTGTTTTTGATGCAGTAACAGGGCGGACAAAACACGATATCTGCATCCTCCCCCTACCTCTGTTCCGCTATCCAAATATTAATTATTCGCAGATTTTCAAAAGCGCTAAATCGAGCGCAACTATATTTGGAGGGATGGTTACCGATGAAATTCGTGCTATTTCAAAACTGCACGATATCGAAATTCTCGACTATTATGAAAACAGCTTACTAATGCAAAAGAATGCCTATTTAACTTCCGAAGGAGCTATCGAGATAGCTATACGCGAGAGCGAATACTCAATATATGGCAGTAAAATTCTTGTTATGGGATATGGGCGGATAGCAAACGCTGTTTCACGAGCACTTTTTGCACTGGGCGCTAAGCTCTGCATTATGGCACGTAAAGAAATAGATCGAGATGCTGCTCGTTTCCTTGGATATAACGCAATATCGCTTGAAGATTTAAAAGATAACATCTCACAATTTGATATGATTATAAATACCATCCCTTCACCAATAATTCTTGATAACGAGATTGCTATGATAAGTCCAGATAGACTCTATATAGAGCTTGCTTCGAAACCGGGAGGAATTGATAAAGCTGCTGCGAAAGAGCGTGGAGTGCGAGTTATTGATGCGCAGTCGCTCCCTGCCGCAACAGCTCCAAAAACAGCAGCAATGATTATCCTTGAAAGTATTGAAAATATATTGACAGAAAGGGGTAAAAGCTTATAGAAAATTTAAAGCTCGGGTATGCTATTACTGCATCATTTTGCACATTTCGACGCTCAATAGATGAGATGCGCTCTCTTCGCAAATTTTACGATATCACTGCAATTATGAGCGAATGCGCTTACAACACAGACACAAGGTTTGGCAAAGCTGTTGATTTTGCCTTGGAGATAGAGAGCATCACAGATAAAAAGATTATTAGCAATATCACTATGGCAGAGCCTATTGGACCCCAAGATCTTTTTGACATAATGGTTATCGCTCCATGTACTGGTAACACAATCGCAAAAATAGCAAATGCAATAACCGATTCATCTGTAACGATGGCAGCAAAGGCACATCTTCGAAACAACAAACCACTTGTTTTGCTAGTTTCTTCAAACGATGCTCTCGGTGCAGGTGCTATGAATATAGGCAAACTTTTGGGCATGAGAAACATTTATTTTGTTCCAATGCGCCAAGATGATCCGATAAATAAACCTCGTAGTATCGTCAGTGATTTTGCGCTAATTGGAAACACGCTTGAAGAGGCGATAAACGGCAGACAGTTAAATCCGATAATCTATGGATAAAAACCACATCTAAAGAGCTTCCGATCTCTATATAACGATTTTATTAATCTACTGTAAATGAATTCAGATTATAGCTACTATCGCAAAATAGCACTAAATTGCAATTTCAGATGTTGAATTGCAATTTTTTGTTTATAATGAATTAATTTTACAGTTTTAATGGGTCGCAAAGCGGATTTATCTTTGTCTCGCAGCTATCTTTATATCTTCTAATGTCTATACCTTGTTTTTCACTTATAACTTAATTATAGCTTTCGCATCTTTGCAAAAAATGTGTAATTTTGCCTCGCCGCCCACCAAGACAAACTAATTTGTCTTGGTGGCATCTAAAAGATGCCACCAAATGCACTTCTGTGCATTTAGTGTGGGCGGCGGCAAAACCGCTAAACTATCGGACAAACCGCCTAAAAAGTTGTTTTTTTTGCAAAAAGATAGTATAATATATAATAGCGAAATTTGTCTACAAATATTTTAAATAGCATTTGAAATTTTAAAACTAACCATGTCTATATTTTAGTAAAACGGAGGAATTATGCTAACTAATCTCTTTCGCGAAATATCAATAGGAATGCCTTCATTTTCAAAAGGACAAAGGCTTATCGCCGAGTACCTTTTAAACCATTATGACAAGGCGGCTTTTATGACCGCTGCAAAACTCGGTTCTGAAGTAGGTGTTTCTGAGAGCACAGTTGTTCGCTTCGCAACCCAGCTTGGCTTCCCAGGTTATCCAGAGTTTTCAAAAGCCGTTGGAGAAGCGGTCAAAGGCAGGCTCACAGCTATCCAGCGGATGGAAATAGCAGACGAACAGATGGCTGGTGGAAACCTTCTATCGACTGTACTCACTCAAGATATCTTCAGAATTAAAAAAACACTTGAACAGATTTCTCCTCTTGCATTTAACAGTGCAGTCAGTGATATTTTAGCTGCTAAAAACATCTATATTGTAGGTGTTCGCTCATCATCGTCACTTGCAAATTTTCTTGGTTTTTATTTTAATCTTATATTTGACAATGTAAAGCCTGTCTATGCTGAGAGTGCAAATGAAATATTCGAGAAGATTATAAGAATTGGCAGTGAGGATGTCATGATTGCGATAAGTTTCCCAAGATACTCAAAAAGAACTGTTAAAGCGGCTTCTTATGCAGCACTTCAAGGTGCTTCTGTTATCGCTATAACCGATTCGCAAAATTCACCCCTATCCCCACATGCAAAGCACGCTCTTTTTGCAAAAAGCGACATGGCTTCGTTTGTCGATAGTCTTGTAGCTCCACTAAGCCTTATAAATGCACTTATTGTAGCTGTAAGTCTTGAGAAAAAGGAAAGCCTACACCAAACTTTTGAAAATCTTGAAAACCTTTGGGAAGAGATAGATATGTTTGAGAAAATAGAGGACGATAAAGATTGAATTATGATTTAATAATAGTCGGCGCTGGAGCCGCAGGGCTTTATGCTGGCGCAAACATCGATGAAAAAAAGGTTCTTATCATAGATAAAAACAGCGATGTAGGCAGAAAACTTTTAATAACAGGAAAAGGTAGATGCAATATTACAAACAACACAGATACCCAGGGTGTTATGCAAAATATCGTCTGCCAAAACAAATTTATGTACTCAGCACTTTCAAAAACTTCACCAACAGATGTTATCAATTTTTTTGAATATCGCGGCCTTTCCCTTAAAACCGAACGTGGAAACAGGGTATTTCCAGAGAGCGATGACGCGGCAGATGTTGTGAAGGTATTAAGCGATGCTACCTTTAAATATAAAGACAATATAGAGTTTAAGCGCGCAACAGTTACTAAAATAATTATTGAAAATGGCGCTGCAACTGGTGTAGCACTTCAAAGTGGTGAGCAAATTTTTGCTAAAAACATCCTCATTGCAACAGGTGGCGCTTCATATAAAGGCACCGGTTCATCTGGTGATGGATATAAATTCGCAAAGGATTTAGGGCATAAAATAAGCAGTATTCGCCCATCGCTTATCCCTATCGTAACAAAAGAGCGCTGGGTTAGCAGTTTATCTGGGCTCTCGCTTAAAAACGTAACCCTTAAAGCAGTTTGCGATAGTAAAACTGTATTTTTCGAGCAAGGCGAGATGCTTTTTACCCATTTTGGAATTTCAGGCCCACTTGTTTTATCAGCGTCTGCCTTAATACCGCAGGGCGTTCCGTGTAATCTTTTTATCGACCTAAAGCCAGCACTTTCAGAAGAACAACTTGATAAAAGGGTCTTGCGTGATTTTGGTGAATTTAAAAATAAAGATTTTAAGAATTCGCTATCAAAGCTACTTCCTGCTTCATTTGTTGATATATTTATTGAACTTTCGGGTATTGATGGGTTAAAAAAGGTAAACCTAATAACAAAAGAGGAGCG
>CAYJGP010000038.1:0-1861 GCA_964369435.1 uncultured Oscillospiraceae bacterium
ATGCGGTTGCTTCAGGTTACTGGCACCTATTCAGATTCGATCCAAGACTATCAGATGCTGGCAAAAATCCATTCACTCTTGATAGTAAAGCTCCTACAATGGACTTTAACGACTTCATCTTAAACGAAGTTCGTTACACATCACTTCAGAGAACATTCCCAGATAGAGCGCAAGAGCTATTTGAGGATGCGAAGAAGAATGCAGCAGCGAAATACCAGTACCTCCTCCGCTATGCAAAACTTTTCGACGTTGCTGAATAATTAAATATTTTCACAGCTTAAGCTGTGGGATAAGAAAAAACGCACCTTCGGGTGCGTTTTTTTATTATTTGCACTATTATTTATAAGATGCGGTGAAAATTAGTGATAAAAAATCATCTATTGAGACACACTGCACGAATATTTTTTGAATAAAAAACACTCTTATAAGCAATCGCTACAAGGGTGTTTTTCTGCTTTAAAAATAAAAGTTTAAAAATATAGTCTAAACACGCATTTTACTACGTGTTTAGAATTTAGTTATTGTGATAGAATTGAGCAAAGAGAAGGGGTAGGGTTTCTGGTAGTTTATCGGTTGGTTTTTATATTTACAGATATGCAGATATTGTGCAACGAACTGGGGTGGAACTGATGAATAGAAGAGTAGCTCGAGTGATTTTAACTAATTTAGCAGTAGTGATAGCTATATCGCAACTGTCTTTATCGGTTTTTGCAACATCCACTCCATTAGAAGAAAAAAATACAGATAAAGCGGCCGAAAAGAGCGCTATTTTATTAACTACACCAGAAAACATTGGAACAGTAGCAGGTGTAGCTGTTGGCGGAGATGATTTAGACGCAACAGAGTACAGTATTTTAGATGAGACGGTGGTTATCTCAAACGATTATATAAAAACCCTCTCAACTGGTGAGCATGAGATTACCATTAGAGGAGAGAGCAAGAGATTTTGCTCAACTGTAATAGTAGACAATGGTGTTCCGCTGTCGTTTAGTGAGTTTGAAGAGACTATTTTCGTGCAAGAGAGCAAGATTTTGATATATATGATTAGTACAATAGTTGCGGCAACTATAATTATCGCTATCGCTCTTATCCATCGAAGAAAACAAGATATAGCCCTTGGTAGATAGAATAAAGTTAATTAAAAAAACGCACCTGAAAAGGTGCGTTTTTGCGCCGAAAACAATTTACTTATAAGTTAGATTAAGTATCTATCTGAATAAACGGAAAAAATAAGCTGAGTGGTACAATTTGTACGTAGCAATAATGTGATTATATGGTTTAAAATACCTGGTATACACATTGAGATTAGATGGGTAGATAATATACATTTATGCAATATATCTATAAAATTTACACTTGTAATAATAAATTTGTTGTGATATACTTTTGATGAAAGTACTATACACAAAAAGGGGGGGAATTATGAAAAGGGCACAAATAATTTTGTTTTTAATAGTATTATGTATTTCTTTGATAGGTTGTGAGGCAACATTAGGTGACGATACAAATGTGGATGAAAATACAGGCTCAATTGTAGATGAAATAGAGTCTTCAGAATCAGAAAGTGAGAACGATACTCAGCAGGGGTTGCCATCCGCAATTGAAGAGACGGTAGTTTACGATATGGATGGAATAAAAATTACTGCTAAAGAAATAGACCATTCAAGTTTTATGGGACCAGAAGTAAAAATGCTAATTGAGAACAACAGCGAAAGTGACATTATGATTCAGACAAAAAACTGTGTAGTTAATGGATATATGATAAATTCATTGATGTCTGTTGAGGTTGCAGCAGGGAAAAAAGCAAATGATGGATTTGTGATTAGCGAATCCGACTTACAAAAAGCTGGAATTGATACAT
>CAYJGP010000038.1:1871-14768 GCA_964369435.1 uncultured Oscillospiraceae bacterium
AATTTGTGAATATTAGTTTTGATTTAGCTATTATTGATCCAAGTACATTTATGACACTTTCAGAAAGTGAACTTATTTCATTAGATACAAATTATGTTGGAACATACACACAAGAATATGATGATAGCGGAACAGTAATATATGATGCAAATGACATTAAAGTTGTTTCAAAAGGTATAGAAAGTGATAACATATTTGGACAATCCTTAAACTTTTATATTGAAAATAATACAGATAAAACAATTATTGTTCAATCAGATAATGTTTCCGTCAATGGATTTATGATTACGACACTATTTTCATCAACAGTTTTGCCCTCAACTAAAATAATAGGTAGTATGACCTTTTTGAGTGCTTCTTTAGATGAAAATGGTATTACGGAAATTGAAAATATTGAAGTTAATGTTATAGTAATAGATGAAAGCAGTTTCAGCAGGTTATACGAGTCTAATAAAATAATGTTGGAGTTTTAAATGTGTAAACTAATTATGAATTGATAAAAGTTTAAAATGTAAACAGATTATAGATTTGAGAATTAAGTAATATAAAGTAAAAAAACGCACCTAAAAAGGTGCGTTTTTGCTCGTTTGCGACTATTTCTCAAACTTTATAATGTATGGTCCTAAATTTGCGACTAAAATTCCATCTTCAATTGTGCATGGCATTGCTATCTCTTCGTCACTCAAGCCGGAGGCTACTAGTTTTTCGTAATCTTCATCGGGGATAAGGCCGATACCATCGTCGTTTTTTATCCATCTGCCAGTTAGGTCGTAGTTCTCGTTGATATCAAAGCTTCCGTCCTCTCGTATCTCTGCTGTAAACTGTGGCAATATCTCCCGAAACTCAGCCACTAGCTCTCCGCTTTCATCGAGAAGCTTGCTTCCCATACTCATATCTACTAATATAAAATCGCAACCTGTCCATCTACCGCAAAATGCTGATCTATCCATCTTTACTCTCCTTTTGTATTTAATTTTGCTATCACTTATATAATACAGTGAGATAAAACATTTTACATGTGCTATTTGGCACATTTTGTAAATTTAGTGGGTATTTATGGGGTTGTTTAATATGTCCTATTTGTAAACATTAATTTGTAGAACTTGACAAAACGGGGTCAAATTGGTATACTAAACTAAAATATTTTAAGTAAAATATTTTAATTAAAAAAATTGTAACTTTTTGTTTTTGGAGGAATTAATGTTAAGAGAAGTATGCGAAGTTATCGCTGAAACAATAAACTGCGATATCGACAGTTTAAATGAAAATACTAACCTACAAGATGATATCGGTATCGATAGCCTTGATGCGGTTGAGCTAAATATGGCGCTTGAGGAAAAATTCGATATATCTATAACCGATGAAGAGCTCGCAAATCTTAAAACAGTTGGAGATATAGTTTCTACAGTTTCGGGAAAACTAAACTAAGAGCTCTAGCGCAATATAAATAAAGTTTTGTTTTGGGGTATTAAAGATAAGCGTTAAGGTTTATGATAGCTATAATGTATAGCGCAATTTAAAAGTGAATTTTAGCTATAGTTTGATTTTGAAATTATAAAAATTATCCCAATATTTTGGGGTTTTTATATGTAGGCCGCAAGGGCGGCAGAATGGAGATATTTATGTCTAAAATAGATGTTTTAAAGTTAGCGGAGTTTTTTGAAAAGAGCAGTATTGCGAGAATGGAATATAAAATTGAGGACGAGAAACTTGTTCTTGAAAAAGCAGAGGCTTTTGCAACTGGGCAGCCAAGCTTTATGCCGATGCCAATGCCATCTGCAATGCCGGTACAGGCTCCTGCGGTTGTGAGCGGTGAGCAAAGCTCAGCACAAGCAGTGGAAAATAGCAACACAACAAAGGTGCGTGCGCCACTTGTAGGTGTTTACTATGCGGCGCCAGCGCCAGGCGAGAAGCCTTTTGTTTCAGTTGGCGATACCGTTTCAAAAGGTCAGGTGCTATGTCTGCTTGAAGCTATGAAGATGATGAACGAGGTTGTTTCACCGATAGATGGTGTTATAAAAAATATCGCCTGCACAAACGAGGCGGTTGTTGCCTTTGACGACCTACTCTTTGAGGTGGAATAATGCTTAAGAGAGTATTAGTTGCGAACAGAGGTGAAATTGCTGTTCGAATAATTCGTGCTTGTAGAGAGCTCAATATTGAAACAGTTGCTATCTATTCAACTGCCGATAAAGACGCACTGCATGTTCTAACTGCTACCTATGCTGTCTGTGTTGGACCTGCGAAATCGACGGATAGCTACCTTAATATAAACAATATCATAACGGCGGCAGTCACAACAGGATGCGATGGTGTGCACCCGGGATATGGATTTTTATCGGAAAATTCCGACTTTGCAAGACTTTGTGAGCAAAACGGTCTTCGTTTTATCGGGCCTTCTGCCGATACAATTGACAATATGGGAAACAAGGCACGCGCCAGAGCTTTAATGAAAGAAGCGGGCGTTGCAACCCCTCCGGGCTCTGATGGTATTTTATCGAGCGTAGAAGAGGCAAGAGAGCTTGCTTTGAAAATTGGATACCCTGTTATGCTAAAAGCTCGCAGTGGCGGCGGCGGTCGTGGTATTCGTATTGTAACATGCGAAGAAGAGATGCTGCCAAACTACCAATCGGCTTCGCTTGAAGCGCAAAACTGCTTTGCGGACGACGGGCTTTATCTTGAAAAGTTTATTCAGTCGCCAAAACATATAGAGTTCCAGATTTTAGCTGATAATTTCGGCAATGTTTTTCACCTTGGTGAGAGAGACTGCTCGGTTCAAAGAAGAGGGCAAAAACTGCTTGAAGAAGCACCGTCACCAGCTCTTTCAAAAGAACTTCGTCTGAAGATGGGAGCGGCAGCTATAAAGGCTGCGAAAGCTGCGAGCTACACAAATGCAGGAACTATCGAGTTTATCCTTGATAAGAGCGGTGAGTTTTATTTTATCGAGATGAACACACGTATTCAGGTAGAGCACCCTGTAACTGAGATGATAACAGGAATTGACATAGTCAAAGAACAACTTCGTGTCGCTTCAAATCTGCCACTTAGTTTCAAGGAAGTGACCTTCAAAGGTCATGCTATAGAGTGTCGAATTAATGCAGAAAATGTTCACAATAATTTTGCACCTTGCGCTGGAAAATTTGAGTTTGTTCAGTTTGCTGGCGGAAACGGTGTCCGTATAGACAGTGGTGTATACAATGGTATGGCACTACAACCGTTCTATGACTCGATGATAGCAAAAATAATAGTACATGGTGAGAGCCGACTTGCGGCAATTCGCAAGATGAGAAGGGCGCTTGAAGAAACTATTATAACAGGTGTTGATACAACTATTGATTTTCAGCATCTTTTGATGTACAACAAAAAAATTCTGCGCGGCGACTACGACACAAGCTTTATAGCAGAGCAGATAGACGATATTTTAAACGCTTACAAAAAGGCTAGTGATAAATAATGAATCCATTTAATCGAAAAAAAGAATTTCTAAACAATTTAAAAACACAAAGATCATCTGCTAATGAGCAGGGTAGTGGCTCAAAAAAGCTAAACTGCAAACAGTGTAGCACCGAGCTTGATTCAAAACAACTCGTTGAGAACAGAAGTATCTGTCCTCATTGTGGGTACTATTTTCCGATGTCTGCAAGGCGCAGAATAGATAGCATTTTTGATGATAATAAATACAAACGAGTTTTCGAGGAGATCGGAACAACTGACCCATTAAATTTTCCTGGATACAAAGAGAAGATTTCGGCTCTTCACGATAGAACCGGACTTAATGAGTCGGTAGTATGTGCTATTGGGCATATCGGCGGCATTCGTGCTTGTGTTATCGCTATGGATACAAGGTTTCTAATGGGCTCGCTTGCAGCTGCGACTGGTGAGAAGATTGCGCTTACATTTGAATACGCAACAAAAAGAGGCCTTCCAGTTATTATATTTAACGCTTCAGGCGGTGCTCGTATGCAAGAGGGGATTTTTTCTCTATTCCAGATGGCGAAAACATCGTTTGCACTAGGTGCGCACAACGAGCGCGGACTTCTTTACTTAAGCGTTATGACAAACCCAACAACAGGCGGAGTTACCGCAAGTTATGCTTCGCTCGGAGATATAATTATAGCGGAACCCAAAGCACTTATCGGATTTGCAGGTCCTCGTGTTATCGAGCAGACTATTAAACAAAAACTGCCAGATGGATTTCAAAGTGCAGAGTTTTTGCTTGAATGCGGATTTGTCGATATGATAGTCGAGAGAGCGGAGATGAAAGAGACTATCGAAAAAATTCTGAAGATGCATGGTAGGAAATAACGATATGAACAGTAATTTAACAGCAGCGCAGAGGGTTATTATCGCAAGGGATCCGAAACGCCCAAACATTGATGATTATATAGAACGTCTTTTTGAGGACTTTATTCCACTAGCTGGTGATAGAGCCTATAAAGAAGATGAGAGTATTCTCGGTGGAATTGCAATGTATAAAGGTACACCGGTAACAGTTATAGGGCACCGCAAAGGAAAGAGCCTTGAAGAGAATGTTCGCTATAACTTTGGAATGACAAATCCAGCAGGATACAGAAAAGCACAGCGGCTAATGCGACAGGCGGAGAAGTTTCGCCGTCCTATTATAACTTTTGTCGATACACCAGGTGCATACCCAGGTCTTGAAGCGGAACAGCACGGACAGGGCGAGGCTATTGCAAGTTCACTCACCCTTTTATCTGAGCTCACAGTTCCTGTTATCTCGATTATAACAGGTGAAGGCGGAAGCGGCGGAGCGCTAGCTCTTGCTGCTGCAAACAGGATACTTATGCTTGAGAATGCTGTTTTCTCAGTTCTATCGCCAGAGGGATTTGCATCAATTCTATGGAAAGATGCGACACGTTGGCAAGAAGCGGCAGAGATTATGAAACTAACATCCTACGACTTAAAAGAGTTTGGAATAGCAGATACGATTATAAAAGAAACCCTTAAAAAAGAAGGGATAGATACAGCGAAGCTGTTTTTTGCATTAGAGCGAGCATTAGACGATCATCTGCGCGACTTAAAAGCGCATAAAGGCGATTGGCTAAAGGCGGATAGATATAAAAAGATGCGTGAAATAGGAAGAAAGTTAGAGGTTATATAGTGGGAATAAAAGTTGTAGCAACAGGCATTGGAATGGCGGATAAAGTCATCACTAATGCTGACTTTGAGAAGATTCTCGATACCTCTGATGAGTGGATTAAAACAAGGACAGGAATTGAAGAGCGAAGATTTGTAAGTGATGAGCAGACAAATGAAACACTTGCAACAGAAGCGGCAGTTATGGCTATGGAGAAGAGTGGAATTGATGTTTCAGATATTTCTCTTGTAATAGCTGCAACATTTTCACCATCGACCCACATGCCCTCGATTGCAAGTAGGGTTGCTAAAAATATATCTCTTTGTGAAGAGAGTATAGTTTTTGATTTAAATACCGCATGCACAGGGTTTGTAACCGCACTAAATGTTGCTCACTCGATGCTTGCAGATATGAAAGATAAGTATGCGCTTATTATTGGAAGTGAAGTTTTATCGAAATTTATAAACTTTGAAGATAGAGGAACTGCTGTTCTTTTCGGAGATGGTGCAGGGGCTGCTATTATAAAAAGAGATGATAGTTTAGATTATTGCTATCTATCAGGGTATGTTCATGATAGTGGAAATGTTTTACACACTATTGAAGAGAGCTCTCTTATAGCTATGGAGGGTAAGCAGGTGTTTCGGTTTGCCACTGAGAAGATGAACTATTCAATAAACGAAATTTTAAAGAGAGCTTGTAAAACAGCAGACGATATAGATTTATTTGTTCCGCATCAAGCAAACAAGAGGATAATTGATCATGTTGTTAAAAAGCAGAAGATTGATCCAGCAAAGTTTGCAATAACGCTTGATAAATTTGGAAATACCTCGGCGGCATCGGTGCCTATGACCCTTGCACTTCAAGAGAATATTGAAGGTAAAAAGATAGTTTGTGTCGGTTTTGGCGGCGGCCTTACCTATGGCGCTATATTAATAAACGGATAAGGGAGAATTACTTATGAAACTAAACGAGATTTTAGGTACAAAATACCCATATATAGCAGGTGCTATGGCGAATATTTCAACAGCTGAGTTTGTTGCGGCAGTTGTTAATAACGGAGCTATGGCGGTAATTGCGACCGCTACAATGACACCAGAGCAGGTGCGAGAGCAGATTGCGAAATGCAGAAGTTTAACAGATAAACCTTTTGGTATAAACCTAATGCTTATGAATCCTCACATAGATGAGATTGCAGATATCATTATCGAAGAGGGTATTAAGTTTATAACAACTGGTGCTGGAAGTCCTGGTAAATATATGGCGAAATGGAAAGAGGCAGGTATTACAGTTTTCCCTGTAGTGCCATCAGTAGCACTTGCGAAGAGGATGGAGAAAAGCGGAGCTGACGGAATTATAGCAGAGGGAACAGAGAGCGGTGGTCATGTTGGCGAAACGACAACGATGGCGCTAATTCCTCAGGTTGTAGCGGCAGTGAATATTCCTGTTGTTGCGGCGGGCGGAATAGCTTCTGGCAGACAGATGCTTGCAGCAGAAATACTTGGAGCGACAGGTGTTCAGATAGGAACAGTGTTACTTACAAGTGATGAGTGCCCTGTTCATCGAAATTATAAAGAGGCTGTTGTTAAAGCTAAAGATACCGACACTGTTGTAACAGGTCGTGCGAGCGGAGTTCCTGTTCGTGTTCTTAAAAATCAGATGACACGTGAGCATATAAAGCTTGAGCAGAGCGGCGCTGATAAAATGGCGCTTGAGCAGATGACTCTTGGTGCACTTCGTCGTGCAGTTCATGAAGGGGACACTTCAAGAGGTAGTGTTATGGCAGGTCAGGTTGCAGGTATGGCGTGTGAAATAAAACCTGTCGGTGAGATTTTTGAAGATCTTTTAAATGAATACAACGCTATTAAGGGCGATATAAAGTCGGGTAAAATATAAATTTTGGAGTTATTATGAAGATTGCATTTGTCTATTCGGGACAGGGAAGTCAAAAAGTTGGTATGGGAGCTGATTTATACCAAAGTAGCGAAATTTTCAAAGAGGCATTTGACCTACTATCGCCTGAGAAAAGAGAGATTGCCTTTAGTGGCGAGCAGGAAGTTTTATCAAAAACTATAAACACTCAAGGGATAATGACCGCCTTTTGCGTTGGCGTAACCGAGATGCTACGCGATAAGGGAATAGTCCCCAAAGTTTCTATGGGACTTAGTCTTGGCGAGTATTCTGCACTTTACAGTGCAGGTGTTTTTGAGAAAAAACAGGTAGTAGATATAATAAACTTTAGAGCAGAGCAGATGACAATGGCGGCGAGTGGTATAGATTGCAAGATGGCGGCTATTTTGGGACTATCAAGCGAGAAAATAGAAGGGTGTTGTGAAGAGGCAAGCGCTATTGGAATAGTAGCTGTTGCAAACAGAAACTGTCCAGGTCAGATTGTTATCTCAGGAGAGCGCGCGGCAGTCCTGCATGCGGCAGAGCTCTGCAAAGAGGCTGGTGCTAAAAGAGCTGTTTTTCTCGATACCGAGGGTGCTTTTCACACACAGGTTATGGAACCTGCATATAAAGCGCTTTGTGAGAGGTTTGAGAGTGAGCAGTTTAATGCACCGAAAATCCCCGTTATTTTAAATACCGTTGCAAGAGAAGCTGTCGATATAAATGAGTTAACAGATCTGCTTGCAAAACAGGTTAAAAGTCAGGTGAATTTTGAGCAGTCGATAAACTACTTAAAGGAGCTTGGCGTTGATACGGTTATAGAAATCGGTCAGGGGAAAACCCTCTGCGGTTTTATTAAAAAGACTGTTTCGGATATCACACTATATAATATAGAAGATAAAACGAGCTTTGATGAAACAGTTAGTAAAATATTAAACGAGGGAGCATAAGATGAAAAACAAAACAGCAATTGTAACAGGTGGTGGCAAGGGTATCGGCAGAGCGGTCTGTTTAGCTCTTGCAAAGAATGGTGTAAACCTTGTAATAAACTATGCTTCAAGTGAGAGCGCAGCGGCACAAACTGCTAAAGAGTGCATCGAGATGGGAGTTTTAGCGGTTACCGTTAAAGCGGACGTTTCAAAGCCAGATGACTGCAAACTCCTCGCTGATACTGCCATAAAAGAGTTTGGAAGTATTGATATACTTGTAAACAATGCAGGTATTACAAGAGATAATCTTCTGATGCGTATGCCTCTTGAGGATTTTGATGCGGTTATTGATATAAACCTTAAAGGCGCATTTAATATGACAAAAGCAGTCACAAGAACGATGATGAAACAGCGAAGTGGAAGAATTATCAATATGTCGAGCGTTGTGGGGCTTCTTGGTAACGCTGGACAAACGAACTACTGCGCATCAAAAGCAGGCCTTATCGGAATGACAAAGGCATTTGCAAAAGAGATAGCAAGCAGAAACGTAACAGTTAATGCTATAGCGCCGGGATTTATCATTTCAGATATGACTGATAGTTTATCTGATGAGATTAAGGATAAAATGAAAGAGCAAATTCCGCTTTCTGATTTTGGGACAGGTGCTGATATTGCAGCGGCAGTTGTTTTCCTCGCTTCAGAGGGTGCGAGATATATAACGGGGCAGACGCTGTCAGTTGACGGCGGAATGTCGATGAGATAAGGAGAGTATCATGAAGAGAAGAGTTGTTATAACGGGCATGGGTGCGGTAACACCTATCGGAAATACTGTTCCTGAGATGTTTGAAAACGCAAAAAACGGCGTCTGCGGAATAGATTTCACAAAAAGATTTAACACCGAAAATCAAAAGGTTAAAATCTCAGCTGAAGTAAAAAACCTCGAGATGGAGAAGTTTGTCGACAAGAAAAATCAAAGAAGATATGCAAAGTTTACTCAGTTTGCGCTTGTAGCGTCGCAGGAAGCTGTGGAGCAGAGCGGAATAACTGCAGAGAATACGAATCTTGATGATTGTATTGTGAATATAGCAAGCGGTATCGGTGGACTTGAAAATATAGAAATTGAGCAGACTAAAGGTCTTGAGAAAGGGTTTGATCGAGTTTCTCCTTTCTTTATTCCGATGTCGATTATAAATATGGCGGCTGGTGCTGTTGCAATAAAATACGGATTTAAAGGCAGCTGTACAAGTGTTGTAACCGCTTGCGCATCGGCTACAAACGCTATTGGTGATTCTTTCCGCGCTATAAGAGATGGATATGCAACGGTTGCCGTTACAGGTGGCTGTGAAGCGACTATAACACCTCTTGGTATAGGTGGTTTTACAACTATAAAAGCACTCTGTGAAACAAATGACCCGAAAAGAGCATCTATTCCTTTCGATAAAGAGAGATGTGGATTTGTTATGGGTGAGGGTGCTGGTATTTTAGTACTTGAAGAGTATGAGCATGCAGTAAAACGCGGTGCTGAAATTTTAGGTGAGGTTGTAGGTTATGGCTCTACTTGTGATGCATTCCACATGACTGCTCCATCGGAAGATGGAAGTGGTGCGGCAAAGGCTATAACTGCAGCTATAAAAGATGCTAATATTGCTCCAAGCGATGTAGGATACTTAAACGCACATGCAACTTCAACTCCAATGAACGACAGGTGCGAGACGATGTCTGTAAAACTTGCGTTTGGTGAACATGCTTCGAATGTTCTTGTTTCTGGAACAAAGTCGATGACAGGACATCTACTTGGTGCGGCTGGCGGTGTTGAGGGAATTATGACAGCAATGTCGCTCAAAGAGGGAGTTGCACTGCCAACAATCGGCTATAAGGTGGAAGATCCTGAGTGCGACTTAAATGTTGTTAAAAACACAAAAAAAGAGATGAACTGCGAATATGGAATGTCAACTTCACTCGGATTTGGTGGACATAATGCAGTAATTATATTTAAGAAGGTGTAATGATGGAACTTGGTATTAACGAAATCAAAGAGATTATTCCGCACAGATATCCTTTTCTGCTCGTCGATAAGGTGACAGAGCTTGTGCCAGGCATTTCAGCAACAGGTATTAAAAATACAACAGCGACAGAGTATTTTTATCAAGGACATTTTCCAAACTACCCTGTAATGCCAGGTGTGCTTGTTATCGAGGCACTCGCACAGATAGGAGCTATTGCCATGCTCTCGCTACCTGAAAATAAGGGAAAGACAGCTCTTTTTGGCGGTATAAAAAATGCGAGATTTAAGCGCCAAGTGGTTCCAGGTGATCAGCTAGTATTGAGTTGTGAGATAAAGAAAAGCAGGGGACGTGTCGGTTTTGGTTCGGTTAAAGCTACAGTTGATGGGAAAGTTGCTTGTATGGGCGATATTTCATTTGCAATAGTTGATTAATCGCGATTGTGGAGTGGTATTATATAATGTTGGAGAGATATTTTTCTGAGATATATACAAAATTTAAACTAAAGTTCTATAGAACAGTTTTTGCGCAGTTTGAGAAAAGAGAAGCAAGCCTTTCTGTTGTTGAGACCTTTTGCGTTGAGGTTATCTATGCGCTAAACCGTCCGACGATAAAGGAGTTTGCCGAGTTTGCTCAAATTTCTTCGCCGAATGCTACATACAAGGTAAACAGCCTTATAAAAAAGGGGTATATCAAAAAGGTGCAGAACCCGGGAGATAAGAGGGAGTTCTACCTTGAAGTTACCGAAAAATATCTAAACTATATCGGGATAACCTATGATTATATCGAGGTTGTAGTTGAGAGGATGAGAAAGCGCCTCTCAGATATTGACCAAGATAAACTCGAACATATTATGCAGATAATTTCAGAAGAACTAATGCCAGAAGTGACTATTAAGGCGAAGTCGGAAATTGCAGAGTAAAATATTGTATTATAAAACAGCCAATGCAAAAAGATGCATCGGCTGTTTTTTGTGCGGATATCTGCTTTATATTTTTGAAATTGTATTTTATATCTGGTTTTTAATGGTATGAATTTTGAGTTCTGGTATTTTATCTCTGTTTTCTAGGTTTGGAAGAGCGCGTTTGCAGCGGCAATTTTTCAAATTGCCGTGTCGGCATTTATGCCGACGCCAGCACCAAGGTGCTGGCGCTGCGGGGGGGCGCTACCACCGAGCATAAAAACACAAAGACACTAAAAGTTTTTTATTCCCAATCGAGGAGGTTAACATTGCCATCAACTCCATCGAAAGTTATTTTAACCGGGCTTTCAGTTGTAAGAGAAACATTATCGTATTCGTTGTTAATACCTCCAGAGATAGAAGTTAAATCGACAGAAATTTCCGCGATATCGACAAGCTTTACATTTAAATTGCATGCAACGCCGTTCACATCTATATTTTGGCTGTTTTCATCGGCGGTGAGATAAATATCTCCGTCCACTAAATTTATATCGACGTAAGTAAAGCTGTTGTGAGAATAGATTTTACTATCTACAGTATTAATATCAAGGCTATCACCAGTTGCCAAAATATCTATATTGCTATCAACGGCATTAATACTAATATTTTCGGCTTTTATATCGGGAAT
This sequence comes from uncultured Oscillospiraceae bacterium, assembly GCA_964369435.1. Classification (GTDB taxonomy): domain Bacteria; phylum Bacillota; class Clostridia; order Oscillospirales; family Ruminococcaceae; genus CAYJGN01. Next base: position 13,378 of record CAYJGP010000038.1, read on the forward strand.
TTGAATACCACCATCTACTGTGTTTATTTCAATCGCATAGTAGATGTCGGGCGGAAGAGTTATAACTATCTCACCGTGGTTCGATGAGTTTCCGAAAAAGTCACGGTACTCCCAAAAAATAAGCTCATCACCACGTACAAGATATCGGTTTTTGGTGTACTCCTCATTTGTCGCTGTGTTATCAGTCATGGTGACGCTATCGTCAGTTCCTTTTTCAAGCCTGATATCAAGCGAAATTCCATCTATTTGAATGCTATCTATACCATCAAAGATATATGTTTCTTCAGTTTTTATCTCGTCACCATTAAAATTGTTGCCGAAACTAAATGAAAAGAAACCAAATCCAGTAAAGCTTTTAAATGCAAGACCTAAGACGACAAGCAGAAGTAAGACTAAAAGGGCGAGCTTTACATATAAATATTTTTTTCGGCTCATTTTATATCACTCCCGTTTATAATTTCAAATATAACCTTAATAATAGCGCTAAGTATTCCGGCAATCGGCCAGATAAACCAGCTGTTTGGAATATTGGTAAAGAAGACCATAACGAAAAATGCAAGAACTACCACAAGCCAGTATAGAGAGATAAATCTCTTAAACTGCACCGCCTTTTCACCGACAAATACAGTTTCAATAGGTGCCACAGGCTTCGGAGCTTTTTTTGTGCTGTACTCTGGTGGAGTTGATAGTTTTGTGTAGATAAGCAGTCCAACTCCGAGTGATATCAAAACAAACATCGAGAGTCCGCCGATAATCTCGTTTGCATAATCGTCGAGGAAAAAGAAAGGGCGCAGTTCGATGATAAGCATCGGTATGAAGGGAGAGAGGATAAACAAAATAACTGCGAGTGAGATATTAATTGCTCTTCTCTTGCGGTAATAGTCTGCTTTTTCACCATAAGGCTCTGCAACAGAAACTTCAGCAAGAATCGCATCAACGTCGCCTATATTCGCAATAACAAGGCTGTATGCTTGATTTTCACTTTTGCCCTCTGCGATATAATCGTTAAAGCGCTCAGTTAGATTTGAAAGCATCTCCTCTTTTAGTTCAATTGCCTTTTTGCTTCTCGGTATCTCTGAGAAGAGCAGGTCTACATAATTTCTTATCTTATTCATCATCTACCCCCTGATTTTGTAATAAACTGTCTATCATTTTTTTTGCTCGCTGCCAATCATTCGTGTTTTCGGCATACAGCCGTCTGCCTTCGTCTGTTATCGTATAATAACGACGTCTGGCTCCTTTGTTTTCATCTCCCCAATAAGAAACTATATATCCGCCCGACTCAAGTCGTCGGAATGCGGTGTACAACGTTGCCTCTTTGAGTTCAAATTCACCCTTTGTCTGCTCGGTTATTATCTTATTTATCTCATAACCGTAACTGTCGTGTCGGG
>CAYJGP010000039.1:0-3428 GCA_964369435.1 uncultured Oscillospiraceae bacterium
AGTCGCTATCACCTTTTTTCGATTTGTATCTGTTGAATATTGTCGCTTATATTACATAGCAAACACAAAAACCAATAGTATCCCCTCGCTTATGCTTTATTAAATATTTTGCATTTGTATGCCAAAAATGGTATACTTTTTATATGTTTAAAATTAATTTGATAAAGAGGTAATTATGTATATTCAAGATAAAAAAACATTTAAAAAACCATTTAGAATCTTAGCCTTTTTTGCCATTTTATTGGTAATGCTGTACTTAATTCCTGCGATAGAGGTGCATGCAGCATACAGCGACTTTGACTTAAATGGCGCACCACTTACATCAGCAGGTGGGTTGGGATATTCATATACATACGATGACGCCACAAAAATCTTAACCATAACAGGTGATATGACAGGATCTATAGCGTATAACAGCTCAACAGGCACAGGCCACGTGATATTAGAAGATGGCGTTAGTGTGACCGGCGATATCAGTGTAAACGGTAACGTGCGACTTAAAAGTGGCGCAACAGTAAACGGCAATATAACAACATCCGATAATGTTCTTGTAGAACACAACGCAACAGTAAACGGCAATGTAACAACAGAAGGTAAAGTTAATATAACTAGTGGCACAGTGAATGGAACCACGACGAGTGATGGCCTGGCGATTACCGGTAGCGGAAGAGTAAACAATGTAGTGCTGACAACTGGCGCTGATATAGATGACACAAATGTTGTTGCGGTAGGGTATAGCTTTCCGCATAGCGCTGTAAATGACGGTGCGGGAAATTTAGGCTCGATATCCGTTACCGGCGGAGAAATAGTAGTCACAGGCCCAGTACAAAACAAAATAATCCTGTTTTCCAAAACAGACAATTCTGCTTATAACGTTAATGTACAAAACGCCGGCGCAATTAATGGCGGGTTGATAATAGACAACTTAGCTGCCATTGTAACTGTTAGCGGCAGCATAAGCGGCGGGATACAAGTAAGAGGACAAAACGCAGATCTTAGTTTAATCGGCAACGTTAGCGGTGATATCGTAGTGGATGTGGTTAGTAGTGATGTGGATATATCTTACAGAGATGGTACACTCACAGGAAACATAATAAACAACTCTCCTTTAGGCGATGTGGTTATCGGGACAAATACCATAGACGGCAGTATATCGGCAAGCGGAAACATCGATATACAGGGTGGAACCGTAAACAGCAATGTCACCTCTACCGGTGGCATCATTACAATGTTCATAGGAAGCGAAGTTTTAGGTACCATCACCGGCAATCTGGTAAGGTATTCCACTATTACTTTTACAGAAAATAGTGGACTCTTTGATACACTTGTGTACGACCGGTACTATCCGGTAGACAGCATAACAGGTGCATTGGGCACAATGCAAACTACCGCCCCTGCCGGCGGGTATATCCATCTTACCACAGGTGGCTCCGGCGATATACTTACAATGAATAACGTAAACCTTGCACCGGCAAGAAATAGCATCAGGAGTCTGAATCCGCTGAATATACACCTGCAAGGCACAAACACAGTATATGATGTTATCGCTAGTGATAGTGTCACCATAACAGCGGATGTAAACGGTGTTTTAAACCTAGGTTATTTTACAATGGCGGGAGAAACACTAAGCATAAACAGCGGCACAGTTAATGCCGTAGCACGCGAGAATACGAGCGCGGCTGTTACAGCAGGTGCTATAAATATACACGCCGGCACAATAACATCGCAATCACAGTCACCGCAGTCTGCATTTTCGGTAAAGCCGACGATAAGCGCACCTGCCGGCACTACACTGCAGATAATGGCAGGCGCGGCAGCACCGGGCACGGTCATGGAAGAAAGTGCAGACTATCACCTAAACCAGTATGCGAGCGTTAGCATATCGGTGCCGTTCACACCTGTGCCAACACCAACACCCGGCACAGGCACAACCGAAACCAACCCTGCTCTTTCACCAGAAACAGGGGTTTACACAAACTAAATAAAATTTGCAAGGTACGCTTATAGTTGATAGTCGGCAATACAGCTTCTGCAACCGATAAAACGCCCAGATGCCGAAAGCCTGTCGACACCACCTTTTGGGTTCTACACTCGCAGGTTGTGGACATCCATTTAAAGCTAACACAGCAATAATTTCGATATAAAAGACGCACCCACACTTTGTGAGGTGCGTCTTTTGCATCTCAGCCGATATTTTAAAAACAGAAAATTCTCCTCGCCACTGTATTTCTTTTACGATGGTTTTTATCTGCTTAATAGCTTTTTGTGTTAGAGAGCTATTTTTATCCATTCTTTAGCAACAAAAAACACCTAATGCAAACTTTTATCTGTTTTGCATCGGGTGTTTTTTAACTTAAAATATTATAAATTTGAAAAAGCGGTGAAACTTAAAATGTTATATAAACAGCTTTTACCTCGCCATTTCGTTTAAAGATATCTTCACTGTAGGATTTTGAAACTTTTAGCTCATCTACCTCTACCCTCTCACTGCCTTTATCAATAACAACCGAAACTTTGCCGGTTTTCTTATAGCTAAACGGCACGCCATAGCAGCTAAACTTAATCTCATCACAGCCGAAAAACTCATCTTCACGAATAAGCTTCGGCTCAAATATTATCTCGCCATTCTCTACTAAAACACCAAGCTCGCCCCGTCGCATAATAATGCTCTCCTTAACCTGGCCTGTCATTCCGGGTTGTTCGCTTTTTTTGTTAAACGAGGTATGAGAGTATGGCTCAAGAGGTAGCGCTTTGCATTCGGCAGGTGACTTTCGATAGATAAACCCTTGTAAAAGCTTATTGTATGCAGTGTAGATTTTTTCGATATCTTCGCCATTTCGAGCCGCTTTCTCTGCTGTTTCAAGTACCGCTAAGGCAAATTTTGCATTCTGGTGCCAGTATACACAACCGATACCTTCAAATTTAAACATAACGCCGCTTCTGCCGGTGAATTTTTTGTGAGCAAAAACCCTCTCAAACTCATCTGCAACCATCTGTTTTGTTTCATCTGAAAGATTAAGCTCTTCACATCGCGTAATTAGCGCTTCCCTTGAAACTATCTCGCTCTCGAAATGCAGTTTGCCATTACAATCCTTGTATAATATTCCACTTATTTCATCAAAGCTATTTGAAATTTCATTTTTATCATAAAAACGAGTTATTTTATTTACAGGATATAGGGTGTGATATTTACCCTCTTCGCTATAAAGACTTTTCTCCATCTCTTCTATAAGCTGACAGACTCTATCGGCTGAGAGATGTCCACTTGATATAACCGCCGATTGACCTTCAAGCATTGGAGAGAGAGGTTCAAAGCTGAAATCATCTTTTAAGAGATTATAGCTTACAAAAACATCATTTTCATTTTTCTCTATTGTATAGTCTACAACTGCGATAGCGTTGTCGATAAATTCTATTATCTGCTCGGT
>CAYJGP010000039.1:3438-14666 GCA_964369435.1 uncultured Oscillospiraceae bacterium
CACTAAAGCCATTCTTATAAACATCTGCTCTATAATTGCTAAAAGCTTCACCCATACTATCAAGTATAACTTTTTCATTTCCGCTAAAGCTGCTATACTTCGATAATATCTCAGTTGTCTTTACAAGCCAATTAAGCACTTCTTTTGAAAAATCGTATTTATCACCGTGCTTTCTGAATACCTCTTTTATAAACTGGAGATATGCTTTTGTATGGTAGACGGTTACAACCGAAAGACCTATTCCAACAATGGCATTATTTGCATCGTTCCACTCAGGGCGCTGGGTGTTCATCCAAATTCCACCGCCGGGCAACAGGTTGCTTATCTTGCTAAGAACCGGTACTATAAGTTTCTCAGCGAGAGAAACGGTGTAAACCTCGCCCTTCTTTTGCAACAGCTTTTTATCACTTCCAAATTCTGCCGCTGCCGTTTCGAGCTTCTCATCTTTATCGAAGTCGAACACTATTGTATTTTTGCTATCGAGCAGTATATCTTTATAGTCCTTTATGATATACGGCACATTCGCATAGCTAAATATATGCAGAGACAGCATTTTATCAAGTCTTTCTGGGTAGTGACTTGAAAGACCTTTTAGCAGGCGAAGCAGATAAATAATCTGGTGATCACCCCAGTATCCAAGCCCACCAAATGGGTTTTCAGGCTCTGGTTTTTCCCAGTCAATTCCATCTGTAGTTATTCTGTATGGGTTGTAGCCGTCTATCGTTGAAGCGTTTACAAACTTCGCCACCATATTTTCATAGTATTCAGGGAAAGAAAGACCTAGCGCTTCCCAGTTTTGGAATATATCTCTCCAGTTGCCTTCATAGTGAACTGTTTTGTTGCCACTGTCATCTTTTATCGCTATGTTGAATCTGTTCCAAGGGCGAGCAGGGTCACCATGGCGGCGAGAGAAAGAAAGTGGCAGATATTCAAGCGCCATTCGGTGCATTATCGCATCGGTCTTTGCAACCTCTTTAAGCTCTGCAACCGTTTTGCAAAGTTTTATCTTTTGCAGCAGCTCTTTATTTAAAACTGCTGATTTATCACGCTTCAAAATAAAATCTTCAAATAGATTATAGTCAAAGCTATATCCCTCTTCAAAAGTACCCCCACGCATAACGTTATAAAGGGTGCTTAAACAGTGGGTAGCAGATGCAACTTTATCGCCTGAACTTTGGATACCATCCGCCTCGCTTACAATCTTTTGCAATGTTTCGGTATCTTTTTTTGCATCTTCAAACAGCTTTGTAAAGTCGTCGCCATTTGCAAAACTCTCAATTTTTGCAATCATCTTGTGGTCATATCCATTATCGAGCACAAAAGAGTATGAGAGCTCACTGTTTGCTGATATCTCTTTTTCATATACCAGATAGTATCCGCATTTTTTGCCGTAGCACTCAGGGTTTATTTTATCGCACTCGTTCATTGCAAACGCTTTAAAGATATCGTTATCTAAATAAACCTTGCCAAAACCTGCGGTGTTATATGCGATATTTGCTCGTAGCATCTCAATTGGATATGGGGTATCATTTATCGTTGAGGTGAGCGAATAAACAGCGAGCTTATCTCCCACCATTTCAGCAGACTTATAAGCATCTACAAGTGTTGAGCTATCCGCTTGAAGCCTTGGATTTACCCCGTACGGCATAATATTTGAGAGACCATCTACCGCCGATATCTGCTTTGTGCTATCCGCTGTGTTTATAATCTTTGAAGTTTTAAGTACGCCAAACTCTTCACTTGAATGGTATTTATACTGATATACAAGCGATAGGTCGAAGTTTATCTCCTCGATAATAACGCTATTCGCTAGGTAAGATTTATAGATATTGCGTGTAATATTGTATTTTTGCACTCCATTTTGTTCAAATGGTTGCCACAATTTATCGCCCACACGGATAAGCGTTTTAGATCCAGTTTCGTAGTCTAAATTCAGCTTATCGTCGGTTGTATATGGAAATATGTTACCGTCTGCATTTTTTCTTCCGGCAGTAAGTCCTCCATTTGATGAGAGAAATATCCAAACATCAGATGCGGATGCTACCTGAATAAAAAATGGCGGCAGTTTTTGGCTGTTTGATATTTTATAGTATTCAGTTCCCTCAATCGTTACAAATGACCCTGTAACCTCCATCAACTTCACCCTTTCATCAGTTATATTTTTTTAATCTCGAAACTATTTATAACAAGTCCCGATTCTCCGAAAAACAGCTCAAGATAGATATTTATTGTCGCAAACATCTCAAAGTCACAGCTATAAACACCGCTCTCTCCACCTTTTAGTGTAATTGTCTTTACAAGTCCACCATTTATTATAACACTAACTGGTAGTTGCGCAAGCTCAACTGCGTCACCTCGCATATCAAGCTCAATCTTATATTTTCCACGCTCTGCAAGGGTTACCTCAAATTTATTAGAGTTTCCTTTAATCGTGTTTATATCTTTTGTACCTATTGAAATCTGTCCATCCAGCTTAAAATTTCCATGGTCGATAACAGTTTTCTGTTTATTCTCAGGTATATTTTCTGCTAAAACCAGAGGGTGACCTTTTGTGCAGTTAAATCTCAAAAGCGTTTTGATTATATTAGCCGCATTTCGAGAAAGCGAGTATCTTGAGAGCTCGCCTTTTTCGAGTTTTTCTTCGCTGTTATCATTTAAGCTGTTTTGCTCTGCACTTGCAAAAACCATAAAGACATCATTTTGTGAGGTTATCATCTGCGCTGTATGACTCTCCGATGCTTCGCCGCACTCATCGTTCATAGTTGCCCACCAGTCGGTCATAACAACACCTGAAAAGCCCCAGTCATCACGTAGAATTTTTGTGTTGAGGTCGTAGTTTGAGGCCGCTTGTGTGCCGTTTATCGGATTATATGCGGTCATTAAACTATAAGCGCCTCCCTCACGCACTGCAATTTCAAAGGCGCGAAGATAAATCTCACGAAGTGCACGAGCCGATATTACCGACTCGACAACCTTTCTCGCCTTCTCTTGATTGTTTGCAGTAAAGTGCTTTATTGTTCCTGTAACATTGTATCTGTTCATCACTTCAATTTGTTTTGCTGCAAGTTTGCCCGATAGCAGTGGATCTTCTGAGTAGTACTCAAAGTTTCTGCCGCAAAGAGGATTTCGATGGATATTGATTCCAGGTCCTAGCAGAGTATCTGCTTTATGGTAGAGCATCTCAACCGATAGATGGGCGAAAAGCTCTTCTATAATCTCTATATTCATCGTTGAAGCAAGAGCTGTTGCATTCGGAAGGCTCATAGCCATTGTGCCACAGTCCATTCGAATACCGCTCGGACCATCGCTACAACAAGCAAGAGGTATTCCCCTGGTTATATTTAAATTTTCGGTAACTCCACCAAAGCAACCAGCAGTTCCTGGTGTTACTTTAGGAGAGCACATTCCCTCACCTCTCGATAGATGGATAAGCTCGATGTCGGATAAATCACAAACAAACTCCTCGGCTGTTATCTCGCCTGAAACGACCTGAGAATAGGTGTATCGCTTATCGGTTTTAGGGTTGCAAGGCATCTGCTCTGCCGCTATCCTATCCGCTATTTTATATTCACGAACAGAAGCTTTAGTTTCTATAGCTTTATACTGTCCATCTTCAACTTTCGCTGTTAATCTATCAAACTCTATTATCGGTTTTAGAGCATTTGAGGTTTTCTCTATTACAACATCGCTATCTAAATTAAACTTTGCAAAGCTATTAATATCTCGACAGTTAAAGCCAACTTTAAAGACATACTCACCAGCCTCCATTACAAAAGCCGAAACGCCCTCATCATAGCTTGATAGATCTCTATTTGCAACTTTTATCAGAACAGTATCGCTATCCCCTGGATTTATAAGATTTGTTTTAGCAAACCCAACTAGGACAACTTTTGGCTTTCCGAGTTTGCCACAGGGAGCGGTTAGATATATCTGTACCGCCTTTTTACCCGCTATTTCACCTGTATTTTTAATTGTTACTTCTACTTCGTAAATATCGCTGTCTGCATCTTTTTTATACTGCGCATCTTTTATTTCAAATGTAGAATATGAGAGTCCATACCCAAAAGGATACAAAACGCTCTCAGGCGCAAAAGTTTCAAAATAGCGATACCCAACGAATATATCCTCTTTATAGATATTTTGAGTTTCACTACCAAAATTTTCAGTTGATGGGTAATCGTTTAAATTTTGAGCTACGGTATCTGGCATAGAGCCCGATGGGTTTACATCTCCGCAGATAACATCTGCATAGCCGTTTCCACTCTCAACACCACCGTGCCATGTATAGAGAATTGCCGACGGATTGCACTCTGTGATAAACGACATATCCATAATATTGCCGACATTTAGCGCAACAGCAACACGTGTAAAGTGCTTGCAAATAAGCTTAAGATTTGTCTTCTCGGTTTCTGATAGATAGTAGCTACCACCGATAGCCTCTGAGTCTTTATCCTCTCCAGCAAGACGACCAATAACCACTATCGCTATATCGTTTCTTTTTGCCACTGCAGAGACCATATTTTCATCAAGTGGCATTTCCACCTGTGAAAAAGGCTCTTGCGCCCAGCCAACACCCTTATCAAAAGGGTTTTTCAGGATAAAATCTAGGTATGACTGATGCAGCTCGTTATCTATTTTGCGCTTTGCCGCGAGTCCGTCTGCAAAATTCACAAGATACGGGATATTTACCATGCCGCCAGAGCCTGTTCCGCAATAGTAGGTATCTATCTGTGCCCTGCCAAATATAGCAATATTCTCATCTTCTTTAACAGGCAGAGTGTTTCTCTCGTTTTTTAGCAAAACGACCGACTCCGCAACTGCCTCTCTTATAGATTTTGCATATTTTTTATAATCAAGTGTGTACATTAGCTAATCTTCTCCTAATCAAAAAACTACTCTGATTTTAGTGGGTTGTGGCATCTGATAAACTGCTCTTCCCCAACTTTTGTTTCATCTGGCATCTGCGTTTGACAGATATCGGTTGCATAAAGACATCTGTTTTTAAATGGGCAACCTTTACTATCTGGTGTCCACATTGAAATTTCGCTCTCTTCTGTCGATTTAACAGGAAGCTTTACTTCCTCCTCACGCTCAGGATCTGGTGCTGCCGCTACAAGCAGCTGAGTGTATGGGTGTTTTGGGTTTATTATAACCTCATCTACGTTTCCATGCTCGACTATATGTCCCGCATATAAAACTATTATCCTATCGGCAAAATACCTAGCTGTTGCGATATCATGGGTTATATAGATGAATGATTTATCATAATTTTTCTTTAGGTCGTTTAAGAGATTTAAAACGCCAAGCCTTATTGAAACATCAAGCATTGATGTAGGCTCATCAGCAAATATTACCTCAGCTCCTGCTGTTAAAACCCTCGCTATGTAAGCACGCTGTTTCTGTCCACCTGATAGCTGATGTGGATATTTTGCCCCTTGCTCTTCTGGCGGAGTGAGTCCTACCATTGTTAGTGCATCATTTACCTTCTGGCGCATCTCATCTTTACTGCATTTGTGATAAAGCTGAATCGGGCGTTCAAGGTGATAATTTATGCTGTGAAGTGGGTTTAGCGATGAAAATGGGTCTTGGAATATCATCTGTGCTTTTTGACGGTAGTTTTTAAGCTCGCCACCCCTTAGCGCGTGGATATTATCCCCATCGAAATACATTGTACCGCTTGTCGGTTTATGAAAACGCATCGCAATTCTGCAAAGAGTTGATTTACCGCAACCAGATTCTCCAACGACCGCTAAAGACTCACCAGCATAAAGCTCAAACGAGATATCGTTTAAAGCGCGCAGTTTTTTGCTCTTTGACAGTATGCTTTTGCCGCTCACATCGAAGTCCATTGTGAGATTTTCTGCTTTGAATATTACTTTTTTATTCTTTTCCACTTTGCACCTCACTGTTTACTTTAACTAAAGGATTGTGACAATAGAAGAAATTACCATCTTTTTCGCCGCTCTGGGCAGGCTCTGCTGTTTTGCAGATATCGCATCTGTTAAAGCATCTCTCTTCAAAACGACAACCGTCTGGTATATTTTTAAGGTCGAGCGGAGTTCCCTCGATTCCTTCCATATATTCGATTTTACCCTGAAGAGATGGGAAGGAGTTTTTAAGCCCGAAAGTATATGGGTGGCTTGGATCGTTAAGTATCTTTTCAGTTTTTGCTTTCTCGACAATCTTGCCGGCATACATTATAGCAACACTGTCGCAAAATTCCATCATAAGGCTTATATCGTGTGTTATAAATAGAATAGAGAATCCAAACTTTGCCTTTAGATCATAAATCCTCTTTAGTATATCACGTTGAACAACGGTATCGAGCGCTGTTGTTGGCTCATCGAGGATAAGCAGTTTCGGGTTAAGCGCTAGTGCCATTGCGATAACTGCACGTTGGCGCATACCGCCTGAGAATTGATGCGGATAGTCTGATAAACGCTCTTTTGGTATTCCAACAAGGGACAGAAGCTCTTCTGAGCGCTCCCTTGCTACTTTCACGTTTTTTGTTATATTGTGGTATTTGAAAATTTCATAAAACTGTTTCTCAAGGGTCGCAACAGGGTTTAAGCTGTTCATCGCCGACTGAAAAACCATACTGGTGTCTTTCCAGCGAAAGTCACGGAGTGCTTTATCTGAATAGTTTAGTATATCTTTGCCATCAAATATTATCTCGCCGCCGGAAATAATTGCTGGTGGACGGTGAAGGCGCATAAGCGAGTAGGCAATAGTTGATTTGCCACAACCCGATTCGCCAGCAAGACCAAGGCTCTGGCCCTGCGCTATACTAAAGCTTACATTGTCAACAGCTCGGACATAAGATCCGCCTCCTGTGACATAATCGACACAAAGGTTTTTAACTTCAATTACATTCTTCATAAAACAATCACCCCTTTGCCGCAGTTTCGGCTTTTTTAGTTCTTTTTGTTTCAACTTTGCGCGCTTTATAGTAGCTTCGCATTATCCTCTGTGCTTTTAGTTTTGGGTTTGAAACTTCGTCGATTGCAAAGTTTATAAGTGTAAGGCCCATACCAATCATAACGAGTATTCCAATAGCTCCCGCAACCTCAAAGAAGTATCCGCTGTGGAATGCACCTGAATTTTGAGCGTTGAAGAGGATTGTTCCAAGTGTTACCGAGTTTGGGTTGCCAAATCCGATAAACTCAAGTGTTGCATGAGCCATAATCGAATAGATAAGCGTTCCGACAAATGCGCTTGAGATAATCGAGAGCATATTCGGCATTATCTCAACGAATAATATTCTAAATTTGTTTTCACCTAGCGTTTCCGCAGAACGAACAAAATCGCGGTTGCTGATACTCATCGTCTGTGCACGCAGCACTCTTGAGTTCCACGGCCAAGAGGTAAGACCAATTATTATGCTTATAAGTAGCGGTGAAACGCCACCCATCATCGAAGCTATTATAAGTAGCAAAACAATAGTCGGTATAACCATCATGATGTTTGTGAAAGTACTTACGATGCTATCATAAACGCCGCCGATATATCCAGCGCTTATACCGATTATCATTCCAAGCAGAGTTGTTATAGTTGCCGCGAGCAGTCCCACTAAGATAGACTGTCTGCCGCCATAGAGCGACTGTGCAAAAACATCTCGACCAAGCCTTGTTGTGCCGAGTAGATGCTCTGCTGAAGGCGCTTCATGGTACATCCCCTCAAAGCGAAACATAGGGTCGTAACTTGTGAAAAGAGGTGCACCCATTGTTAGTATTAGTACTAATAATATAAGCGCCATTCCCACTGTAAATTTCGGACTCTCCTTTAAAAAGCGAAAGAAACTTTTAATTCTACTCTTTTTTTGTAACATAATTATTCATTCCTCTCTCATTCTACTTACTCGACTGACGTCGGGTTCTTGGGTCTAAGAACAAAATAGCGATGTCTGCAAGTAGATTTGCAGAGAGCATCAGTATTGTTGTCATAAGAAGTATACCTTGCATAAGTGGGTAGTCACGTGCTCCGATCGCCGATACCATTACCTGCCCAAGTCCTGGGTAGTTGAATATCTGCTCGATAATAATCGAGCCACCAAGCAAAAATCCTACCTGCATCGCAAGAGATGTTATAACCGGTAGCAGTGAGTTTCTTGCAGCATACGAGAGCATTATCTTTCTATCGGGAAGACCTTTAGCTATACCCATAACTATATAGTCATCTCCGAGTTGGTTTATCATATTAGCGCGCATTCCCATAATTCCACCAAGTCCTGATAGAACTATCGCAGTTACCGGAACAAACGCATGATAGAGAACATCTAGTATGTAATCGAGTGGCGTTTCCGGTATAAATAGCGGTGTTACCGCGTATCCAAGTGGGAAAAGACCTGTGTAGCAGAGTGCAAATAGCAAAACAATAGCTGTTACGACCGATGGAACGTTTGCTAAAAACTGACCACCGACGGTGAGCGCTGTATCGAGCTTTGAACCACGGCGCCAAGCTACAAATATTCCGAGTAGGTTGTTTATTATAAACCCTACTATAAGTGCAATACCCATAAGCAAAACAGTCCACTGAAGTCCTCTTGATACCGACTCGAGCACCGTCTGCGGGAAGTAGTAGAACGATACCCCCCAGTCGCCTGTGAGGATACTGCCTATGTAATTAAAGTAGCTCACAATTAAAGGCTCTGTGCTGTTAAAACCAAACATCGCCTCAATAGATGCTATGGTTGCGGGATCTATTCGACCGCCACCCTGTGCAAGCTCTGATAGATACATCTGAACAGGGTCGCCCGGCATCATTCGTGGCAGAAAGAAGTTGAGAGTTACCGCACCAAAGAATGCTATTATATAGAACCCGAGTCTTTTTAAAATATACTTCATAAATATAATTCCTTTCAAACCTTAGTAGCAAAAAACCCTCTACACTATTACTTTTTGCTTTAGTGTAGAAGGCTTTTAATAATTTTAAACTATTAAGCTACAGGCTCAAGCTCAAGTAATCTTAGAATTTTAGAGTCATGCATTGTTAGTGCTGGATATCCTGTTTCTGTCGAAGTTGACCAACCTGTAAATCTTGCATCGTTGTAAACAAACCAGTTTCCGTTGTATAGTACAGGGATGTTTATCATATTCTCTGCAAAATGCTGCTCTATCTGACCTGTTATCGCTAAAACATCTTCATCTGTTGCTGCTGTTGGAAGTTGCGCTATAAGTGCATTCACTTCTTCATTTATATAGTTTGTCTGGCAAACCGACCACCATGTTGAAGTTAGTGCTCTGCTAGAGTCGCCTATTGTATCCCAGTAGAATCTGTAGATATCGCTCGCCTGACCATTTGCTGTGTAGAGCATATCCCAGTCGCCTGACTCCCAAACCTGTGTTACCATTGAAAGCTCAATTGGTGTTGAAGTTGCATTTACGCCGATAGCCTGCATACCCTCTGAAGATATCTGCGCGCCATCGTTCCAGTCTCCCCAACCTGCTGGTGAAACGATATCAAACTTAATCTCTTTGCCTGTTGGTGTTTCAACAAATCCGTCGCCGTTTGTATCAACATAACCTGCATCTGCAAGTAGCTCTTTAGCTGCATCTAAATCATAAGTTGTATACTGTTCCATCTCTGCTTGTGCAGTATCATCTGCATACTGTAGTAGCTGTGGTGGAAGACCTGTGTTTGTTGGAACTGTTGTGTCGAGGTAGCCATAAACCGCTGCATCGATAATTCCTGTTCTATCAACTGCCATTGAAAGTGCGCGTTTGAAGTCTGGGTCATTAAATGCCTCAAGGTTTCCTTCATTTTCTGTCATATAGTTCATTGAAAGACGAACACCGTCGTTCATGCCATACCAATATTTTTTATTCTCATCGCCTTGGATATATGTGTCCTCTATATTTGGAATAAAGATGTGAGCCCAGTCTACCGAACCTGTTTGTAGAAGTGTTAGCGCTGCATCGTTTGAATTAAACTGTGGAGCTCTTATCTCATCTACCTGTAGATCATCGCCTTTCCAGTAGTTTTCATTTCTACCAAGTACTATCATCTCAGGGGCAAATGATTTTACTTCACTAAATGCACCTGTAACAACTATCGAATCTATATCGTATACATAAGTTGCAGGATCTGTTATCTCGCTCCAAACATGCTCTGGAATCATCCATTTGTTTGTGAATATTGTATTTCTGTGGAATCTGTTCTCCTCAGTCATAACTATTTCAACTGTGTAATCATCTACTTTTGTAACCGACTCGATTTTGCCAGTACCCGACTCAGAAGTCCAGTCGCCTGTTCTGTCTATTTCTGGGTAGTCTTTTGAGTAGGTGAATGAGAAGACAACATCATCTGCGTTAAAGTCCTCGCCGTCGCTCCATTTAATCCCCTCACGAACATGTACTGTTAGAGTTTTGTTATCATCGTGTGAAACAATATCCTCTGCAAGCCACATGATCTCCTCGCCGCCTTTGTAGTTGTCGAAAATCATAAGAGGCTCATACATAAATCCCTGTACAAACTGGTAAACGCTTGCTGATAGTGGGTTAAAATTGTCAACCCAACCATCTGTCTGATCGAAAAGAACTGTTAAAACGCTTGGATCTGAAGATGATGCTCCATCACCTGAGCTTGATCCACCATCTCCGCTGTCGCCACCACAACCTGTTAGCATGGTTGCAAAAAGAGTTAATGCTAGTGATAATGTCAAAACTTTTTTAATAAAACTGCTCTTCATAATTATTCCTCCGTTTATTATATATTCTGAGTATCCCTACTCTAAATATCTTTGTTGTTTATATCTAAAACCGATCCGCCTTTTAAAAACTCGCCTCTAATTTCAAGTTCTCGCGCTATATAGTTCTTTGGTTTTTCAACTGCTGAGTAGAGAAGATTTGCTGCTTCAACGCCTATCTGATGTGTATTCTGTTTCCAGGTCATAAGAGCTGGCCTTATCACCTGCGACATCATTATTCCATCAAACCCTGCAACGCTTATATCTCGTGGCACCTCTATGTTTCTCTTCTCAAATGCGTTTCGAGCTCCGAGAAATGCAAAGTCATCTTGGTAGAATATAAATGTTGGTGGTTCTTCGAGGTCAAGTAGCTCGTATGTTATCCGCTCTGCTGAATCGGTGTCGTGGAAGATTCCCTCCCTGACATATTCATCTGCAACCTCTATGGAAAGCTTCTCACAGATGCTATAAAAACTTGCAAGCCTAATCCTTGTAACCAAAGTATCTTCACCGTGGATAAATGCTATCTTGCGGTGTCCCATCT
>CAYJGP010000040.1:0-2455 GCA_964369435.1 uncultured Oscillospiraceae bacterium
ATACAAATAGAGTTTGGCGACCTTGGAAATATCCTTGCATATATTTCTGTTGGAGATAAAAATAAGAATATCGAGCGACTAATATCTGCACTTGCTGAGATTGCGCGTAGCTATAAAAGAGATGTTAAGGATATGTTTAAGAGCGAGTATATTATTCCGATAGTGGAGCTTTCTCCACAACAAGCATTCTATGCAAATACTGAAAAGTTGCCAATTAGCAGCTGCTTAAATGAAATTTCCTGTGAGTTTGTTATGTGCTATCCGCCTGGAATTCCTATTTTAGCACCGGGTGAGAGGGTTACAAAAGATGCACTTGACTATATTAAAGCAGCAAAAGAAAAAGGCTGTTTGATAACAGGGCCACAGAGTATGGATATAGAGTATTTACAAGTTTATAGGGGGGATAGCTTCAATGGATGATTTATGGTATAGCGAATATCATACCCCGACGGTTAAACTGTCGATAAAAGTATCAGAGCAACTTCATTTTGAAAAGAGCGATTATCAGACTATAGCTGTCTATTCATCTCCTGAGTTTGGCAGATTTTTAACCCTTGATGGAGTTATGATGCTAACTGAAAAGGATGAATTTATCTACCACGAGATGATTGTGCATATTCCGATGGCGGCAAATAAAAATATAAAAAACGTGCTTGTAATCGGCGCTGGAGATGGCGGAGTGGCGCGTGAACTCTCAAAGTACAAAACAGTTGAGAAGATAGATTTAGTTGAGATAGATGAGAGGGTTATTGAGGTTTCAAAGCAGTATTTAGGGAAAACAGCTATAGGATTTAGTGATCCTCGTGTCAATATAATTATTGCTGACGGACTTCGTTTTATAAGGCATAAAGAGAATGAGTATGATCTTATTATAGTTGACTCAACCGACCCTACAGGGCCTGGAGAGGTGCTTTTTACAAAAGAGTTTTATGGAAACTGCCACCGTGCTCTTACCGATGATGGGATAATGGTAAATCAACATGAGAGCCCATTTTATAAGGGTGATGCAGAAGAGATGATGAGAGCACATGCGAGGATTTCGCCATCATTTCCGATATGTAGAGTTTATCAAGCTCACATACCGACATATCCATCTGGACATTGGTTGTTTGGATTTGCTTCAAAGAAATATCACCCACTGCACCACTTTGATGAAAATTACTTCAATTCTACAGGTATAGAAACTCGGTATTACACAACTAATCTTCACAAAGGCGCCTTTTATCTACCAAAATACGTTGAGGAGATGCTTTTAATAAATGAATAAAAATATTTTAAGTTTTATAGGTTGCGAGAGCGAATATGAAGAGTGTGATATTGTACTATTTGGAGCACCTTTTGACGGTACAACATCATACCGTCCAGGAACTCGATTTGGCCCTTCTGCAATAAGGGGCGAGAGTTTTGGGATAGAAACATATTCACCATACTGCGATAGAGATTTATCTGAGATAAAAGTTTTTGATGCTGGAGATTTAGAATTGCCTTTTGGTAATGCGGCGAAGGTTTTAAGTGAGATTGAGCAGTTTGCTGACAAAATTATATCGGATGGTAAAAAAACTGTTATGCTCGGTGGCGAGCATCTTATAACGCTTGGAGCTGTTCGTGCGGCATATAAAAAATATCCAGATTTGCATATAATACATCTTGATGCCCATACCGATTTGCGCGATCAGTATATCGGTGAGGAACTCACCCATTCCGGCGTAATAAAGCAGATATGGAATTTTTTAGGGGATGATAGAATCCATCAGTTTGGGATTAGAAGCGGAGAGAGAGAAGAGTTTGAGTTTGCAAGAAAACATTGTAGAATAAATCTGTTTGACCTATCAGGATTTGAAAAGATGGTAGAAGAACTTGCTGGAAAACCTGTTTATTTCACCCTTGACCTCGATGTTCTCGACCCATCAAATTTCCCCGGAACAGGAACGCCAGAGGCTGGTGGTATAAGTTTTAAAGAGCTTTTAGAAGCTGTTTTGCAGCTAGGTAAGCTTAATATTGTAGGGTGCGATATCAATGAGCTATCTCCTCATTATGATACGAGTGGTGCATCAACTGCAGTTGCCTGTAAAATAACAAGAGAGATACTTCTACAGCTTTAAAGTGATATAGCTTTACAACGACTAAATGCCGCAATGCGGTGATAAGATAAATTTTAATTGCCGAAAGTCGGCGAAATGGAGGATAAAAAATGGGAAGAGCTTTAATAATAGGATGCGGCGGAGTTGCATCGGTAACAATTCATAAATGCTGCCAAAACAGCGAAGTTTTTGAGGAGATAATGATAGCTTCAAGGACAAAATCGAAGTGTGATGAACTAAAAGAAAAACTTGAAGGAACAACCAAAACCAAGATATCGACAGCACAGATTGATGCTGATGATGTTCCTGCACTAATTGCGCTAATTGAAGAGTATAAACCTGATGTGGTTATGAATTTAGCGCTACCATATAAT
>CAYJGP010000040.1:2465-13094 GCA_964369435.1 uncultured Oscillospiraceae bacterium
AATGATCTAAATATTATGGATGCATGTCTCGCAACAAAAACCCACTACCTTGATACTGCAAACTACGAACCGATTGAAACTGCAAAATTTGAATATAAATGGCAATGGGATTATAGAGATAGATTTGAAAAAGCTGGAATTTGTGCTGTTCTTGGCTGTGGTTTTGATCCAGGCGTTACTGGTATCTACACCTCTTATGCGCTAAAGCACCATTTTGATGAGATAAACTACCTCGATATCCTCGACTGCAACGGCGGCGACCATGGATATCCATTTGCAACAAACTTCAACCCAGAGATAAATATTCGAGAGATAACTGCAAACGGCAGATACTGGGAAAATGGTGAGTTTATCGAGACAAAACCGCTTGAGATTAAAAGAGAGTATAACTTTAAGGGTGTTGGAGATAAAGATATGTATCTTTTATACCATGAGGAGCTTGAGAGCCTTGCTGTAAACACACCTGGTATAAAGAGAATTCGATTCTTTATGACATTTGGACAGAGCTATATAAATCACCTAACATGCCTTCAAAATGTTGGGATGACTTCGATAGAGCCTATAATGTATGAAGGGCGTGAGATAGTGCCACTCCAATTCTTAAAGGCAGTTCTACCAGACCCTGCTTCACTAGGTCCTAGAACAAAAGGTAAAACAAATATCGGCTGTATCTTTACAGGTAAGAAAGACGGTGTAACAAAACACCACTACATCTACAATGTTTGCGACCATGAAGAGTGTTATAAAGAGGTTGGAAGTCAGGCGATTTCTTATACAACTGGTGTACCGGCAATGGTTGGCGGTATGCTTATGATACAGGGTGCTTGGAATAAACCTGGCGTTTATAACGTTGAGGAGTTTGATCCAGATCCATTTATGGATGTTATCGGCAAGTGGGGTCTACCTTTTGAAGAGGACACAAACCCTGTTTTGGTAGACTAATGAACAGCAGTATTTATAATCTGCCTACTCCATGTTATGTTATAGATGAAAAGAAGCTAAAGAAAAACTTAGAAGTTTTAAAGTCGGTTGCAGAGAGAGCGAGTTGCAAGATTTTGCTTGCCCAAAAGGCATTTTCTGCATATTCGCTGTATCCGATGATTGGTCAGTATCTCTCTGGCACAACTGCTAGTGGTCTTTTTGAAGCGAAGCTCGGCAAAGAGGAGATGGGTGGTGAAACACATGTTTTTTCTGCCGCTTATCGAGATGATCAAATTGATGAGATAATCTATCTTTGCGACCATATTATCTTTAATTCGTTCTCACAGTGGGAGAGGTATAGAGAAAAGGCAGCGAAGAGCGACAAAAGCTTTGGGATACGTGTAAATCCGCAGTTTCAAACCGGCTCACACGAAATCTACGACCCTTGTGCGCCATATTCAAGAATGGGTGTGACGATTGATAATTTCAAAGAGGATCTGCTAGAGGGAATTGAGGGACTTCATTTCCACACGCTATGTGAACAGAATAGCGATGACTTTGTAGCGACTCTTAAAGCATTTGAAGAGAAGTTTGGACATGTTATAAGCAGGATGAAGTGGATAAATTTTGGCGGTTGACACCATATAACCCGTGATGACTATGATATAAATCTGCTTGTAAATGCTATTAAAGGGTTTAAAGAGCGGTATGACGTGGAAGTTTATTTAGAGCCTGGTGAAGCGATTGCGCTAAATGCTGGGTATTTAATCACCTCGGTGTTGGATATCATAAATAATGGTAAAGAGATAGCGATACTCGACACATCAGCTGCCTGCCACATGCCAGATGTTATCGAGATGCCATATAGGCCACCACTATATATGAGTGGCATAGAAGATGAGAAGGGATTTAGCTATCGACTTGCAGGACCTACCTGTCTTACTGGAGATATAATAGGGGATTATAGCTTTGATGCAAAGCTTGATATTGGTGATAAACTTATCTTTTTGGATATGGCAATCTATTCAATGGTAAAAAATAACACTTTTAACGGAATGCCGCTACCTTCGATTGCGATTTTGCGAGAGAGCGGAGAGAGTGAGATTATAAAAGAGTTCGGCTATAATGATTTTAAGGATAGATTGTAGTGGGTTTTAGAGTATAGATTTTAATAGCATGAATATCTAAAATGACTGATAGTTTAATTATTTAAGTAAGTAATTTATAATAAAAAAGGGATGTGAATATATACACATCCCTTTTTTATTATACAGTAAATTTAATATTACTGATTGTCATCACTATAAATATAGAATCCGTTTTTGCTGTTTTTCTTGCGGGTATACATAGCGACATCGGAAAAATGGTAGAGTTCTTTAAATGTTGTTCCATGCATAGGGGCTATTGCTATTCCAACACTTGAAGATATCGTAACTGTAATACCATCTTCAATATAGTCCTTTTTAATGTTTTTGCAGATGAGTTCGGCTTTTTTGATAATATCTTCTGTATCTGCGGTGTTTTTAATAAATGCAATAAATTCATCGCCACCAATACGACCGATTATGTCGTTTGAGCGGAAACTTCTTTTGATTTTTTCAAAAACTTCCTTTAGAACTTTATCGCCATAAACATGACCGAAGTTATCGTTGATTGACTTAAAGTTATCAAGATCAATCATAAAGATAACACCTTGTTTATCTGCATCAAGATGCTCTGTTATCAAACGCTCGGTAGCTGCTTTGTTGTATGAGCCGAGTAGGGGATCTAAATCCGCTTTATGTGATAGCTCGTTTTGTTTTGTCATATGATCATCGATATCATCAAAAACTGTTATAACGGCTAAAATCTCATCCCTCTTAACATCTTTACTAATTGAAATAGAAGTTCGAAGCCATTTGTATCTACTCTCTTCGCTGTAAGGATGCATCCTTGAGTAGTTTGTAATTTCAGTTATGTTGTTGTTGAAGTTGTTTAGGATATTCTCAATTGATTCAAATGCAACTGCCTTTTCGTAATCATCGGGGTGAACCCTCATTTTATGCGATTCTTTAATATATTCTGAAAAAGAAGTATACGGAAGATCAATTGTCTTCCCACGTACAATGCTGCTAGTAACAATATCCTTTGTGCAGTTTATCTCCATTACAACAATAGAGCGACTCTCGATAAGTTGTTTATAGATAGTTGCCTTTTCCAGTATTTCACGCTTCTTTCGAACAACATCTATACCAACAAGCATAAATATCGCAGAATAGCTTGCTGTGAGCCAGCAAAGAGCGCTAATTATCTGGTTTAGTGAGAGTAGCCAATAATCAATCTCATATATGTAGGTGTTGCCGTTTGAGATGAAAAATGCATTAGCAACAAAAAGAAGGACTATATTGAGCTTTAAATATCCTGTTTTTTCAGTTATAAAACTAAAGTATTTTTTTGGAATTAAAGTTAGTATCGCTATAGATATTATGATACAGGAGATAGTAGTTAAAATTAAAATTAGCCAAAATGTATCGAGATTTACAGATAGATCAAAGATGGATTTGCCTGAAATAATAGAGTATAAAGATGAAACTATCGCTCTAGTAGTCATGATATGCAGATTAAACTGCAAAACTACAAATACTTTTGATAATGTGCTTTGCTTTGGGTAATGGAAAAAGATCGTTAAGAAGTATACTACAAGCATTATCGCATAACCAAGCGCAGACATGCTTTTAAATAAATATAGCATAACTGTTCCGGCGGTTCCTGAAATTAAACCAAATGACAACCGCTTTAACATACCATAGTTAGAATTAAATATTCTTTCAACAAGTTCTAAATAAAGAAAATTATTAAATAGAAACAAAATGAAAAAAGAAAAAATTAACACCTGCATTATTACCCCCCCTTAAATTAAAAATCATTAATATTATATACTATGAGAAAACAAAATGCAATAGAAAATTATATCTATTAGGTATAAATATTGTAACGATAAAAATCAGCTAACATTTTGTTAGCTGATTTTAGTGTTTTTAGACATAAATAGTATAAATTATTAGCTACTCAACAGTTACAGACTTCGCCAAATTTCGTGGTTTATCAACATCACAACCGCGTATAACTGAGCTGTAGTATGCAAATAGTTGTAGCGGAACTGCTGTTAGACAAGGGGTGAAGATATCAGGACAATCAGGGATATCTACCCTGTAATCTGAGCAGTCGGAGAGGTCAGAAGTGCTCTCTTTACAGAAAATTAATACTTTAGCTCCGCGTGCTTTAGTCTCTTTAATATTCGATACCATCTTCTCGAGCAATTTTTGCTGTGTTGCAACTGCAAGCACTGGGATATTATCGGTGATAAGTGAGATGGTGCCGTGTTTAAGTTCACCTGCTGCATAAGCCTCGCTGTGGATATAAGATATTTCTTTAAGCTTAAGCGAACCTTCAAGTGAAGCTGAGTAATCAAGGCCGCGTCCGAGGAAAAAGAGATCTTTGCAGTTTATAAATAGCGATGCATACTGTTTTATATCCTCATCGTTTAGAAGGCATTTCTCAACGAGTGCAGGAATACCTTGAAGGGTTTTAAATAGGGAAATAGCCTCTTCTTTTGTTACCTTCTCTTTTGCAAAGGCAAGACTAATTGCGAGCATATAAAGAACCGATAGCTGAACAGAATATGCTTTTGTTGAAGCAACTGAAATTTCAGGACCTGCCCAAGTATAGATAACGCTATCGCTCTCACGAGCTATGCTGCTTCCAACAACATTCACAATACCTATAGTATCGCAACCATGGCTTTTTGCAAGCTTTAGGGCGGCGAGGGTATCTGCTGTTTCGCCAGATTGGCTGATTATTATAACAAGATCTTCTTTGTTGATTATAGGTTCTCTATACCGAAATTCAGAAGCAATATCAACATCAACAGGAATTCTTGCCAGTTTTTCAATAACAGCTTTGCCAACCATACCAGCATGCATTGCAGTGCCACAGCCTACTATGTGAATTTTATTGTATTTTTTAAGGTTTTCGATTTTTAGGTTTTCAATATCAAAGTTTGGAAGACCATCATTGCCAACTCGTGGGTTTATTGTATCGCGAAGTGCCTTTGGCTGTTCGTTGATCTCTTTTAGCATAAAATGCGGATAGCCACCTTTTTCTGCCGCCTCGATATCAAAGTTTGCAGTTAGTCGTTCTTTTTCTATTTCGTTTCTATAGAGGTCGATAATAGAAACGTTGTCTTTTTTAACAATGGCGATTTCATTCTCTTCAAGAAGATAGTAGTCCTTTGTGAATTTAAGTATTGCTGGAATATCGCTCGCGATAAAGTTTTCACCATCTGACAGACCAACAATTAAAGGACTTTCCTTTCTTATTGCATATATAGTATCTGGGAAATCTCCAAAGACTATGCCAAATGCATAAGAGCCTCGTATCTCTTCAACTGTTTCTTTTATTGCCGATATCGGGTCACCGCTATATTTATCCTCCAGAAGCTTTGATACTGTTTCGGTATCGGTTTCAGACTCGAATGTATACCCTTTTTTAGTCAGATGCTTTTTGATATCGAGGTAATTCTCGATAATACCGTTGTGAACAATAGATACAACTCCACTACCATGAGGGTGAGAGTTAATATCAGATGGCTCACCGTGAGTAGCCCAACGGGTATGACCAATACCACAGTTTGATGGTTTTAGATTTTCTGTTTTTAGCTTTTCTTCAAGCAGCTTTAATCTGCCTTTTGATTTTATTGTTCTAATGCTGTCGTCTTCAAAAAAAGACACTCCAGCGCTATCATAGCCTCTATACTCAAGTTTTGAGAGACCTGCGATTAATACATCGGTACAGTTTTTACTGCCGATATAACCTACTATTCCACACATAAAAATAAACCTTTCAAAATAATATCGACAATTTTGTTTTGAGATTACTCTCATAATTTGTATGTCGATTAACGAGCAGAAAGCTAAATCTACCCGGAGGAGTATCCGCCGATTTTTTTCGATAACTCCTCACCTCGTCAGCCGAAATTCGGCTCAGGCGCTCTCGGTTCTTTTGTTTGCACTTCACCTCCCACTTTTTAGTCCGATAACATATTATATCATTTTTGAATGAAAAAGTCCACGAAAAAACAAAGCGGGCGGTGTTATACACGCCCACTTATATCGTTATTTGAGTTTTATTTTGCTTCTTATATTTCTGTTGTAAAAAACGGTTATATTATGAAGCGAATAGTCATATACAAAAAAAGTGAAATTTGCAACTATTATAAAAACTACTATCATAATTATCCCAGACTTCGCAAACTCCGACACCAGCTCTTCGAGAGAGAATAAAGTCACTGCAAGATAGTAAATTGCAGCTATGGAAATATTGAACAAAAGACCTTTAGCAATATATGATAATGTCTTTATCGGTATCTTCTCAAGATAGTATTTGACTATCGGATAATATCCAAGCAGTGCTATAAAAACAACTGCCGCCTCTCTATCTGGTGTAGTTAGAAAAGATAAAATAGCTACTGCGAAAAATGCAACGACTGCCTTTTGCCTTCCAACTTCGAGCGATAGGGCAAACAATACAAAGCCAGATATAGCAGGCATTAGGAAGGTTGAAAATGGGAATAGTCCGGTAAATAACATAACAACAATCGAAACAGCACTAAATATTCCGCAAAGTGAAATTACTTTAGACTTTCTCATTTAGCAAGGACCGCAATCGCAACACATATCAGCACAGATTAGAGCAGTACAGATATCGCAAACTGAACATGTTGATCCTCCCATATTTCCAGGGCCGCCTCTATATCCGCCGTTTCTGCTCTGCATAATTCTATTATATGCCTCTTTGTATTCGCGGTTATTAGGGTCGAGTTTCACACTTTCACTAAAATGCATGGTTGCATCTTCAAGCCATCCCTTAGAATAGAAAACTGATCCCTTTAAGAAATGCCATTCAGCATCTCTATCAGTTTCAGCGATAGCGCTCAGTAGCACTTCAGCATCGTCAATATGACCACTTCTAACCATTCTGCGAATTTCGTTATAGTCGGTATTCGAGGAAGCGGCAGCTTTTTTCTCAGCTGCTTCTTTATTGCCTCTGCGTTCAGCCATTATCGCATCAAATGCATCGTTTATAGCACGCATCTTCTCCTCGGCGAGGGTTGCAAGAGGATTATCTTTATATTTATCTGGGCTGTATTTTTGTGCAAGTGATCGATATTTTTCCTTTATCATGTCATCTGATTCGTTTCTATCAGCTCCAAGAACTCTATATGCTTCATTCATTGTTTTATTTTCTCTCCTTTTTTATCAGTTGTTGTGCGCGGCCAGTTAAGCCGAAATAAATAAAATTATCTAACACATCTTTAAAGTTATTAAATTCTAGCTCTTCATAGCTATTTATAATCTCACCAATAGTTGTGTTTATTAGATTTTCAAAATAACGCGTATCTTCATTTTTTGTCATTAAAAATGGGTTGAATTCATTTTTGCTCTTATCTTTTTCAAGATCATCAAATGCATCGCAAAAGTATATATATCTGCCGAGCAGATAGCAAAATCTGCGAAGATGATGGTTTATATCATCGCCAAAAAATTCATCCGTCATGACAACTAAAATATTTGCGCTATTGTCGGCATATCCATCTATTGAGAGGTTTTTATCCTTCTCCGCGGCCGACTGCTTGTAAACGAGGTCTTCAAGTCTTGCATACATTTGCGGAAAATTTGCAACTGCTTTTTTCTTGCCTAGTGAAAAATAAGGATTTAATAGATGGTTTAGAAAATTTCCAGGGAAATGCTTATCTTCTATATCGTCACGGTTTTTAAGGTGTATTAGCGCAGCAGCGCAGTATGCAGTATAGGAAATTGCTCTGTTCTCGTTTAAATAGTTGCATTTCTTTAGTGGGTTTGCTCTGCATCTAGATTTTGTTATAGTGTGACTCTTCTCACTAAGTGCTTTAAATAGCATCTCCATAAATGCAAAATCATAGCTTAAAGTGAACTTGAAAAGAGGGTTTATCTTTTTATCGAGTTCTCTACATAGCGCACAGTAGATAGTCTTATAAGCTTCGAATTCTTTAAATTTCATCTCGGGTTTATAGGGGATGAGATATCCAAACATATTATATCCTTTATTTTAATTATATATAGTATGTATTTTATCATAAAAGTAAATAAAATACCATAGGTAGGTTCAAAATGTCGCTTATTACAATAATAATTATCGCAATTTCAGTTTCGATGGATGCTGGCGCTATATGTATTTCAGATGGAATGTCTCTAGATAAAATCCGACTTAGAACAGTTATCAAAGCGATAATTGCATACGGAGGAATGTGCATAATTTTACCATTTATAGGATATAACCTCGGTGAAAGTCTTTACATTATACTTAACAACTATGACCATTTTGTGGCTTATTTTATCCTTGTTTATCTCGGCGCTGCTATGATATTTTCATTTAGTACTGCCGATTATGAAAAAGTGCACGATATTTCTTTTACAAGTTTTCTAAAGAAAGCTTTTTTAACTAGTATAGACAGTGCCGCTGCAGGATTTACTGTAGGGGCAACATTTGGAAATATTTATCTTTTTCTTGTAACAATTTTTATAATGACTACATTTGTTGTTGTCTTTTCACTCTACCTTGGAAATAAGATAGGGGATAATTATATAAAGAATATTGTTTTCATAGCTGGAGGGTGTTTAATTATTAATGGATTTTCTATTTTAATAACTGATTTAATTCCACATTTTTCTTGACTAATATCCTTAAAATGTTATAATTTTCATATCTGTATAACTGAGGGAGTGGGTTTATGACATTTTGGAATAAAGAAATCGAAACAATGAACCGTCAAGAGCTTGATGCACTACAACTTGATAGGTTTAAAAAATTGATTTCATACTGCACGGAGAATGTTCCATTTTATAGAGAACGTTTTTCGCGCGCTGGCATTACTGCCGAAAAAATTAAGTCTTTATCGGATATTGAGCATATACCGGTAACGACAAAGGAAGATATAAGAGATAACTATCCAACAGGGCTGTTTGCAGCTAAAAACAAGGATATCGTAAGGGTACATGCATCAAGTGGTACCACAGGGAATCCAACAGTTGTCGGTTATACAAGAAACGATATAAACAACTGGTCTGAGGTTGTATCAAGGCTACTTATTGCTGCTGGATGTACTGATGAAGATATTGTTCAAATATCATTTGGTTACGGACTGTTTACCGGCGCACTTGGTCTTCACTATGGGCTTGAGAATATTGGTTCTATGGTAATACCCGCTTCAAGCGGCAATACCGAGAAACAGATAAAAATGCTTGCAGACCTTTCTGCAACAGGTCTTGTTTCAACTCCGTCCTATGCTCTTCATATAGCTGAAGTTATGAAAGAGCTTGGATATAAAAGAGAGGACTTTAAGCTTAGAATAGGGTTTTTCGGCTCAGAAGGATGTTCACTTGCTATGCGCGATGCTATAGAGGATGCGCTTGGCATATTCGCAACTGATAACTATGGCCTATCAGAAATCGTAGGGCCTGGTGTTTCGGGAGATTGCTATTTAAGATGCGGTATGCATATTGCAGAAGATCATTTCTATCCTGAGATAATAGATAGTAAAAGTATGAAAGTTTTAGGAGACGGTGCGCAGGGTGAACTTGTTTTATCAACCCTTACAAAAGAGGGAATTCCTCTTATTCGATACCGCACGAAAGATATAACCGAGCTTAATAGTGATACTTGTGGTTGCGGCAGAACACACCGCAGAATGGATAAAATTCGCGGTAGAAGCGATGATATGCTTAAAATTCGTGGTGTTAATGTATTCCCATCGCAGATTGAAAGCGTTATAATTAAAATACCTCAACTTGGCCCACATTACCAGCTAATTATTTCAAGAGAAGGTTTTGCGGACAGGCTTGAAGTTAAAGTTGAACTTATTGATGCATCGGTACTTGAGAGTTTTAAAGAACTTGAGATGGTACAAAAGATGGTAAAGAGCAAGCTTTTATCAGTGCTTGGAATTGATTGTAAAGTTTCGCTTGTTGCACCAAAAACTATTGAAAGATATATCGGCAAGGCTGTTCGTGTTGTTGATTTAAGGAACGAATAAGGAGTTGGAATTATGAATAAAAAGCTTATGCTTGGAAACGAAGCTGTAGCTAGAGGAGTATATGAGTCGGGAGCGCAAGTTGTTTCAAGCTACCCCGGTACTCCGAGTACGGAAATTACAGAATATATAAGCGGTTATAGCGAGATAAAAAGCGAGTGGGCACCAAATGAAAAGGTGGCACTTGAAACGGCAATCGGTGCATCAATAATGGGTTCTCGTGCATTTTCAGCGATGAAACACGTCGGACTAAACGTTGCAGCAGACCCATTATTCACAGTATCATATACTGGTGTAAACGGTGGACTTGTAATAGCGGTTGCAGATGATCCTGGTATGCACTCATCACAAAATGAGCAGGACACAAGAAATCTCGGTTACGCATCGAAAATACCGGTACTTGAGCCCGCGGACTCTGAGGAGTGCCGTTTGTTCACAAAAACTGCGTTTGAACTATCAGAAGAGTGCGATACCCCTGTTATCATAAGACTATCGACGAGAATTTCACATACTCAGACGATGACGTCAACAGAAGAGAGAGCTGATATAGCTAGAAAAGAATATAAAAAAGATCCTGCAAAGTTTGTAATGATGCCGGGCTT
>CAYJGP010000040.1:13104-14340 GCA_964369435.1 uncultured Oscillospiraceae bacterium
GCTTTGCAAGAGGTAGACGTCTTGTTGTTGAGAAGAGAATGGCAGAGCTTGAAGATATTGCAGGAAGTAACAGATATAATAAAATAATTGATAATAACAGCGAAATTGGCGTTATAACAAGTGGAATAAGCTATCAGTATGCAAGAGAGGCACTTGGAGACAAGGTTTCATATTTAAAACTTGGTATGGTTTATCCACTATCAAAAGATCTAATAGCGGATTTCTGTAAGGATAAAGATATAGTTTATGTTGTAGAAGAGCTTGATCCTTTTATTGAAAACTTTTGTCTGCAAAATGGTATTTCTGTTGTAGGCAGCGAGCTACTACCTAGAATAGGCGAGATGACAGCGGCAGCTATCAGAGAAGCAGTACTTGGCGAGAAGTTTGCCTTTAAAGCACTTGATGAAACTATGCCTATGCGACCACCTGTACTATGTCCGGGTTGTCCGCACAGAGGAGCTTTTCATATTCTATCAAAACTTAAACTAACAGTTTCTGGCGATATCGGATGTTATACCCTAGGCGCTGGCGCTCCGCTATTTGGAATTGATTCAACCATCTGTATGGGAGCTTCGGTTTCTGCGTTGCATGGAATGAATTTAAGTGATGGCGATGGAGCGAATAAGCGTGTTGCCGTTATCGGAGACTCGACATTTGCGCATTCAGGTATAACTGGTCTTATAAGTGCTGTTTATAATAATACAAACAGTACAGTTATAATACTTGATAATAGCATAACAGGCATGACAGGGCATCAGAACAATCCACTAAATGGCATGAATATCATAGGTGAGCCTGCTTCTGCAATTAATCTTGAGATGCTTTGCGAGTCGGTTGGTATAAAAAATGTTTTTGTAGTAGACCCTTGTGATTTAGTCCAGTTTGAAAAGACAGTTAAAGAAGCTACTTCGCTAAGTGCACCATCGGTTATAATTGCGAGAAGACCTTGTGTTCTTTTAAAAACAGTGAAAAAATATCCACCACTAATAATAGAAGACTGCAAAAACTGCAAAGCTTGCATGAAGATAGGTTGTCCCGCTATTAAAGCTTGTGAGACTGGCGTTTCAATTGACAAGTCACTTTGTGTTGGATGCGGACTATGCCAAAAAGTTTGTAAATTTAATGCTATACGGGAGGTGCGCTAATGGGAAGTATAATGGTTGTAGGAGTTGGCGGACAGGGAAGTCTGCTTGCGAGTAAACTGCTTGGAAACGTGCTTACAAGCAAAGACTATGA
>CAYJGP010000041.1:0-5438 GCA_964369435.1 uncultured Oscillospiraceae bacterium
GGTTTGTAAGCGCCTTTGTAAACAGGAATATCATCTCTGCCGCATACTTCAAGGGTCATTAGTGCGTTTTGTGTTGCAAGATCGAGATGGCAGTTACCTGAAACTGTTGTAACACCTATAACATCAACCTCATCTGCTAGTACAGCAAGCATTATAGCTACTGCGTCATCTCCGCCTACATCTGTGTCTATTATCATTTTTCTCATTTGTAATTCCTCCTTTTTTTCTTAGTATATCAGTGGTATAATAGTAAAAAAAGGTCATATGACCCAAATTGGTGGTTTTATGGAAAAAATAATAGAAAGCATTTTAAAAGGCGAGAGGTATATTGAAAAGCAGTATAAAAAAGGCGACTATATCTTAACTTCATTTGATAAAAACAGTAGTTTTTTTATTGTTATCTCTGGTAGTTGCACTGTTACCAATCAAGATATAAGTGGAGAGTTGTTATCTGTGCATAAACATGAGATGGGCAGTTTCTTTGGTGAGAGTGAGATAGTTTCACCGGATAAGTCACCGCTTTTAGTTGTTGCAAATGAAGATTGTCACCTTGCAATCTTTAGCAAGAGCTGGTTTATAGATAAAATAAAGAACGATTTTGAGTTTTGTTTTTTTCTGATTAAAAGGCTTACAGAGGGTATGTATAGTAGCACGAACAAGCGAACGGCTCTGCGTTTTCACACGATAAAAGAGCGGTATCTCATTACGATTAAAAATGCGTATGATAATGATAGATTGAGATTTCTTACAAAAAAAGAGGTTGCAGAACAGGTAGATGCACCAATCCGATCCCTTAATCGGGTGGTATCGCAGTGTTATGATATAATTGAGTATAAAAATAAAAAATTTAAAGTAATCGACGAAGAGAAGCTTGATTTTCTAGTTGATGAGATAATGTGAGGTAGAGATGAAAAAGATTAAAAATATTTTATTTGGAGTGCTGTTTTTTGCGGTTTTTATAGGGTTTGGGTATATAATTGGGACAACATTACCGCCCGAAGTAGACGCCTATTTAGATAGCCAAAATTTTATAATGGTATGGGTTTTAATAGCAGCTGCTGCAATGGCGGCGGTTTACCTTGCAACGATAATCCACGAAGGAGGACATCTTATTGCTGGGCTTTTATCGGGTTATAAATTCCTCTCATTTAGGGTTATGAGCATGGTTTTTATAAAAATCGATGGTAAGATAAAACTCAAATTTCAAAATATAGCGGGGACAGGCGGTCAATGTCTGTTAACTCCACCGCAATACTCAGAAAATATGCCGTATAAATTCTATCTTCTCGGCGGAGTTTTGATAAACACAGTAACAGGAATTTGTGCAGTTTTTCTATTGCCGATTATTACTAATGCTTTTCTCTATTTATTTGTTTCGCTGTTTGCTTTAATCTCAGTTGTATTTGCTTTAATAAACGGTGTGCCGTTTAGTGGAGAGCTTGTTCAAAACGATGGTAAAACACTAGCAAGTTCCATAAAAGATGAGACAGCGAGAAAAGCTTTATATATACAGCTCGCTTTTATCTCTAAAATAACAGAGGGAACCTCCCTCCTTGATATGCCTGATGATTGGTTTTACATCGAGAGGGATAAGAGAGATGCTATGTCGTCCTTTCCAACGGCGCTATATATAAATAGGCTTATTTATAATAAAGAGTTTGAGAGGGCAGAAGAGGTTATCGAAGAAGCATTAAGAGATGATCTTATACCAGGGATTAATAAATATATGATGGTGCTTGAACTGCTCTTCTGCAAAATAATGACTGATAAAGAGATAGACGATAGCAAGATATTCCAAAAAGAGGTAAACAGCTTTATTAAACAGATGCCGGGAAATCCTTCTATTATAAGAATACTATATACATATAATCTCCTCTATAAAAAGGATACAGAAAAAGCGGAAGAGTTTTATAATAAATTTGAGAGCGCAGCGCCAAAGCATCCGTATGCTGTTGAGGTAGAAGATGAGCGCGAACTTCTAGAGTTTGCAAAGCAAAAAGCGGAGGACAGCCTTGAAATCGTTTAGCTATATAGTTACGGCGCAAGATGCAGGTCAAAATGTCCACACTATACTGCGCCAAAAGATGCAAATTTCAAGAAAACTGCTTATAAAGCAAAAGCAGATAGATGATGGGATCACAAAAAATGGCGTCCACGCAAAGACAATAGAGCTTGTTTGCGAAGGCGATATAGTTATGGTAAATGTTCCTGATAAAAAAGGAGATTTACTAATTTCAGATATAGATGTTCCAATCATATATGAAGATAAAGATGTCATTATATTCGATAAACCGGCAGATATGCCAACCCATCCATCTAAAAAGCAAGCAAACGATACCCTTGGGAATGTCTTTGCAAGGATAATGACCGAGCGAGGTGGAGATACCCTTTTTCGTCCGATCAATAGACTTGATAAAGACACAACAGGGCTTCTTCTCTGTGCTAAAAACCAGCTTGCCGCGTCGAAACTCTCAGGTAAAGTAGATAAAGTATACCTCGCTGTGGCAAAGGGTGAGATGAATGTTTTGAGCGGAAATATAGAAGCGCCTATCGGTCGAGAAATTCCAGGCGAGCGCAAAAGGGTTGTTCGCAGCGGCGAGAGCTATGCTAAAACGAATTTTGAAGTATTAAGGAAAGAGAAAAACAAAACTATCCTATCCCTTACAATAGAAACGGGCAGAACCCACCAAATTCGTGTGCATCTCTCACATATAGGGTATCCATTAGTAGGGGACAGTTTATATGGTGACGGAGAAGATCGAGAGATGCACCTTCTCCACTGCCATAGACTCATTTTTATCTCTCCAACAGAAGACAAAAAGATAGAGGTTATATCTAAATTGCCGGCTGAATATTTGTAATCAAATTGTAACTTTTTGTTAAAGTTTTGTTTTAGGGGTTGCTTTTTTATCGGTTCTGCCGTATAATGTCATTGTAACTATTTTGTAACTATTACAATGAACAGGAAAACGGAGGAATTTTTTTGGAGAAGAAAGGCATTTTTGCCCGTATATCCGAATCGTTCGATAGATTTTTTGATAAACATGAAAAAGAGGTTGAGTTTGTATATAAGAAGAGTTTTTTTTCAGGGATAACGGTTATCATCTTTCTAAAGAGGATTAAAAGAAATATAATTAGGTTTTTAACCCCTATATTCAAATATATTTCGATTGAGTTTAAATTTAGAGTTAAGCGGATAAGAAAATGGTTTAAGAGAACACTTGGGGATATCTTCTTTTCGATAAGGAGAATTTTTGCAGGATTTGGAAAACTTGCAACGGCGGCAATACAAGCCCCTAAAAATAAGCAGAAGATAAGCGAAGCTTTAAAGAGCGAGATGTCGCGAGGGTATACAAAAAACCATGAGATATACTTTAGAGTTTTCAACTATTTAGTAGCAACGCTTGGGATTTTTGTTCTTGCAACTGTGCTTATTTATTATTCAACGCTGAGTTTTGGTCTTTCTGCAAGTATTGCAACAGGCGAGATAGGAATAGTTGAAAATGAAGAAAACTACCGCGACGCTGTTGCGATGTTTGCAACGAGAATTGTATCGGTAGATGAAGATGAAATAGTAGACACAACGCCTACCTATGAGCTTGTAACTGCACAGGCGGTATCATTTGACTCACCTGCGGTTATAGCGGATAAGATGGTTGAGGTTTCAAGTGAAGAGGTTGTGCAGGCATCAGGACTTTATGTAAACGGTGCATTCTATGGTGCTTGTTTTGAGGGTGAGCAGTTAAAAGATCTTTTAGCTTCAAAGCTTGAAATTGCAGCAGTTGATCATCCAGATGGTGAAGTTGCATTTGTTAAAAATGTTGAGGTTATCGATGGACTGTACCCGACCGAGAGTGTTTCTGAATACAGCGCTATTGAAGGGCTTATAAACGGAACAACTCAAGAAGAGATAATTTACGAGGTTGTTTCAGGAGATACCCCGATTGGAATAGCTGCGAAATATGGAATATCACTAACCGAGCTTGACAGGTTAAACGGCGACCTACTAGATACCCTAAAACCTGGGTATGAGCTAACTATACAAGCAGACCAGAGTTTCTTGCAGGTTAAAGTTATTAAAGATATCGTGTATAATGTTGATGTAGATTACGATGTTGAAAATCGCTCGAATAATTCACTTGCACTAGGTACATCAAGAACTCTTCAAGATGGTGTTGATGGAGTTAATGAAGTTCATGCAACTGTTACCTATATAGACGGTTTTGAGAGTGGACGAGAGATAACAAATACTATTGTTATAAGCGAGCCTGTAACGCGAATAGTGGAGATTGGAACAAAGTCGCTAGCACCGGAAGTTGGAGAAGAGCTTGTTGATGGCGGACTTGGAACAGGAAGCTATGGTTGGCCGACAGCGAGTGGATATATCTCAAATGGATGGCTTGGATACCCTGGACATTATGCTATTGATATAGCATCAGGATATGGTACAAATATCTATGCAGTTGATGGAGGAGTTGTAACACTTGCACAGTGGTATGGTTCGTATGGTAACTGTATAATAATAAACCACGGAAACGGTATGCAAACACTATATGCGCATATGTCATCTATCTATGTGCCTGTTGGTACAGTTGTAGAGAAGGGGCAGCATATAGGTGAGATGGGAAGTACTGGTCGTTCAACTGGTAACCATCTGCATATAGAGTTTATCGAAAATGGCGTTAAGAAAAACCCGTTGCTGTTTTTATAAATGGCTATTTAAAGGTTCTGTGAATATACAGGTGACAAAAGATTTATCTAAACAAACAAAAGATGTGGATTTTAGTAGAATTCACATCTTTTTTTACGATGTTTTCATGGTTGCGTACAGGTATATAAATGAGAATTTTTGCAGGTCTGCCTTAATGGAAATTATTTTTATTTTACACGGTAATTTTTCTTCGATATCGGGTATAATAAGGTAATAAAAAAACATTTTACTTTTGCTGTCAAATTTGTTATAATATCATTTAGTGAAAAAGTAAAATTCGGCGTTTGCGCCTTTTATAATAAAACGAGAGAGTTTAAAGGGGATAATAATTTGGAGAAATATCTAATAAACGGGGGGAAAAAGCTTTTTGGCACCGTTTCGGTAAGCGGAGCTAAAAATGCAGCAGTAGCTATAATTCCCGCCACTTTAATTGCGAGAGATAAATGTGTAATTGAGAATGTTCCGAACATCAGCGATGTTTCGATAATGCTTCGAATCTTAAATGAGATGGGAGCACAGATAAAGTATATTGATAAAACAACAGTTGAAATTGATACCTCCCATATAAGCGAGAACGGTGTACCGTATGAGATGGCGCGCTCGCTTCGTGCAAGCTACTATTTTCTGGGTGCTATGCTATGTCGCTTTTCTGAAGCGAATGTGGCACTTCCAGGTGGTTGCTATTTTGGCGATAGACCAATTGATCAGCATATTAAAGGATTTAAAG
>CAYJGP010000041.1:5448-13423 GCA_964369435.1 uncultured Oscillospiraceae bacterium
GTGAGGTTTCTATAGATAAGGGAATTGTTTATGCAAAAGCTGATAAACTTATCGGAAATCAGGTATTTTTCGATGTAGTCTCTGTTGGAGCGACGATGAATGTTATGCTTGCGGCGGTTTCTGCTGAAGGTACAACTGTCCTTGAGAACTGCGCAAAAGAGCCGCATATCGTTGACCTTGCAAACTTCTTGAACTCAATGGGTGCTGATATTCGCGGTGCAGGTACTGATGTTATAAAAATTCGCGGTGTACAAAATCTACACGGGACAACCTATAGCATAATTCCCGATCAGATAGAAGCGGGAACATATATGGTAGCAGCAGCAGCAACGGCTGGAAATGTTCTTATTAAAAATATCATTCCAAAACACCTAGAGTCTATTATCTCGAAAATTGAGAGCGTTGGTGCCATTGTTGAAATTTTTGATGACTCTATACGTGTTCGCCGAGAAGGTGAGATGCAAAAGACAAACATAAAAACAATGCCACACCCTGGTTTTCCAACAGATATGCAACCGCAATTTTCAGTTATGCTATCGGTTGCGCAGGGTACTTCAATAGTTACAGAAGGCGTTTGGGATAACAGATACAGATATATCGATGAGCTACGTCGAATGGGTGCGAACGCACAAGTCGATGGCAAAGTTGCAGTAATTGAGGGTGTTGATAAGCTTATCGGTGCGCCAGTAAAAGCAACTGACCTTAGAGCAGGTGCCGCTATGCTAATAGCAGGACTTATTGCTGATGGAAAAACAGAAATCGAAGATATATATCATATTGAGCGCGGTTACGAGCAGCTTGAAGAGAAGCTTCGTATGCTTGGTGCAGATATTAAAAAGATAAATGTGCCGGGGAGTACTGTTCGTTCGGCTATTTAGTAAGATAAGATTATAACAAAGCGTCGAGAAATCGTCGCTTCGTTTTTATATTGGAGGGATTTTATTTGGGTAGAGTGGTATCACTTTACAGTGGTAGCAGTGGTAACTGCACCTACATAGGGGATAAAAACGAAGGAATTCTAATTGATATAGGCAAAAACTGCAAACAGACAGAGCTTGCCCTTTTAGATGCACAGATAGAGCCCTCGGCTGTTCGAGGAATTTTCATCACACATGAGCACAGCGACCATATAGCAGGCCTTCGTGTGTTTTCAAAGAAGCATAAAGTCCCAGTTTTCACAAAAGAGCTAACGGCAAATAAGCTTATTGAATCAGGGCATATTGACAGCTCTGTGCGCATTTCTGCTATTGATGGCGAAGTGGATTTAGGAGAATTTTCGATAACTGCATTTAAAACTCCGCACGATAGCGTTGACTGCTGTGGGTTTTCGGTTTTACATAAAGATAAGAAGATTGCAGTTGCAACCGACCTTGGATTTATAACAAAAGAGGCAGAAATGGCGATATGCGGCAGTGATGTTGTGGTTATAGAGTCAAACTATGATAAGGGCATGCTTGATTTTGGCAGTTATCCATATTATCTAAAGCGCAGAATTAAAAGTGATATCGGACATTTATCAAATGAAGATTGCGCTGTCTTTTTGCCATCGGTTATAGAGTCTGGGTGCCAGAAAATAATTATAGCGCATTTAAGTAGCCAGAATAACACTCCACCGATAGCTCGCATGGAGAGTGTTAATAAGCTGCTTGAATATGGAATGGTTCTGAATAAAGACTACCTGTTAAAAACAGCACGTCGAAATGAGATAACAGATGCTATTATCTATTAGGGGTTGTATATTTTGAAGATAAAGATTATAGCAGTCGGTGGGATTAAAGAGAAATACTTTACCGATGCAATAGATGAATATAAAAAAAGACTACAAGGCTACTGTAACTTTCAGATAGTTGAAGTAACAGAAGAGAAGCCACGAAAAAACCAAAGTCCACGAGATATAGAACAGATGCTAGAAAAAGAAGGAAAAGCAATCCTTTCAAAGCTTCAGCAGAGCGACTATTTTATCCCGCTTTGCATCGAAGGGAAGAATATATCGAGTGAAGAACTATCACAGCTGTTTGTCATGCGCAAAAACAGTGGAGTATCCTCATTTGCTCTTTGTATTGGCAGCTCACACGGTCTTTCTAAAGAGGTTATCGCAAGGGCCGATTTCAAGCTGTCGTTTGGTAAGATGACATACCCTCATCGCCTTATGAGGGTTATCCTATCTGAGCAGCTGTATAGGGCAATGGCTATTGAAGAGGGGAGCAGTTATCATAAATAAAAACTTATAAGTCTGTTAACTTTCTATATTGATAAACGAAGAATTAAAATATTGAAACAAATAAAAACGCACCGAATTCGGTGCGTTTTTATCTTTGTATAGCGCTGTTATTCATTTGTGTTTTTTTTGAAGAGTAGTGAGATACACCAGATGCCAGCAAGACCGACTAGCCCGAAAATTATTCGGCTGATAACCGCATCCTGGCCGCCAAAAAGCGTAGCGACGAGGTCGAATCCGAAAAGACCTATACTACCCCAGTTCAAAGCACCTATGATAACAAGACTAAGTGCTATTTTGTCAAGCATAATAACCTCTCCTTTTCAAGATTAGTATACCCTTAAAAAATAGCATTATTCATCAGTTTTTAAGGCTTTGCATAGGTGCTGGAAGTCTGCCGCCTCTATTTATAAACTTCTCAGGTGAGAAGGTGTTTACAGGCATAACAGGACCTTCGCCGAGAAGACCTCCGAAAACTAGGGTATCGCCAACGTTTTTTCCAATAGCTGGGATAACGCGAACCGCTGTGGTTTTCGAATTAACCATGCCGATCGCTGCTTCATCAGCGATTATACCAGAAAGAGTAGCGGCTGATGTTTCTCCAGGGACAACTATCATATCAAGTCCCACCGAGCAGACAGAAGTCATAGCTTCGAGCTTTTCTAGTGATAGAGCACCTGCTT
The DNA here is from genome assembly GCA_964369435.1 of uncultured Oscillospiraceae bacterium. Classification (GTDB taxonomy): domain Bacteria; phylum Bacillota; class Clostridia; order Oscillospirales; family Ruminococcaceae; genus CAYJGN01. The sequence goes on from CAYJGP010000041.1 coordinate 8,350, forward strand.
TAACCGCAGCAATCATACCGGCATCTTCTGAAACAGGTATAAAAGCACCAGATAAACCTCCAATATGCGAAGAAGCCATAACACCACCTTTTTTAACAGCGTCGTTTAGAATTGCAAGGGCAGCAGTTGTACCCGGTGCTCCGCATTTCTCAAGCCCCATCTCCTCAAGGATATATGCAACGCTATCACCCACAGCAGGGGTTGGTGCTAGAGATAAATCAACTATACCAAAAGGAACATTAAGTCGCTTTGAAGCGAGGTTTGCAACAAGCTGTCCCATTCTTGTAATCTTAAAGGCTGTCTTCTTAACCTTTTCAGCAATTTTTGAAATTGAAGCATCGTTTGGCATTTTTGCAAGAGCAGCTCTTACAACACCAGGTCCTGAAACACCAACGTTTATAACACAGTCAGGCTCGGTAACACCATGAAAAGCACCAGCCATAAATGGATTATCCTCAGGGGCGTTGCAGAAAACAACAAGCTTTGCACAGCCAATACAGTCTCTATCTGCTGTTTTAGTAGCGGTTTGCTTTATAATCTCGCCCATAAGCTTTACAGCGTCCATATTAATTCCTGCTTTAGTTGATCCGAGATTAACACTTGAGCAGATATGGTCTGTGACAGATAGAGCCTCAGGTATTGAGTTTATAAGGGATAGGTCACCCGGTGAAAATCCCTTTGAAACTAGTGCTGAGTAGCCACCAATAAAGTTTACACCTATCTCTCTTGCCGCGCGCTCAAGTGTTTTAGCATATAGAACAGGGTCGCCACCAGAAACACCTGCAAGGATTGCGATAGGAGTTACCGAGACGCGTTTGTTTATAATCGGTATACCATACTGCGCTTCGATCTCTTCGCCTGTTGCAACGAGTTTTCCTGCCATGCGAACTATCTTATTGTAGACCTTCTCACAGCTTTTGTTTATATCAGAGTCTGCACAATCGAGCAGCGAGATTCCCATAGTAATTGTTCGAACATCAAGATGCTCATCTTCAATCATCCTTATCGTTTCGAGTATATCTTTTGGATTAATCAAAATTGCTCACCTCTATATCTTGTGCATGCTGTTGAAGATATCTTCATGCATAACATTAATTGAAAGCCCCATAGTTTCACCAATATTTTTAAGTTCTGCTGAAAAATCTTTAAATTCTACATTTAGTTTTCCTGCATCTATCATCATGATCATAGCAAATAAATCCTCCATAATAGTTTGAGTAACATCGAGGACATTTGCATTTTTATCACTGCAAACAGCCGAAACTTTTGCTAAAATCCCGACCATGTCTTTACCGATAACGGTTATAACTGCTTTCATAGTATCTTCTCCTATCATTGTAATATAGGAATTATAACATAAAAAACAACAAAAAAACAGATGAAAAATTAACCGAAGTGTGTTAAACTAAGAGTATTATAGATTTGGGAGGATTTCTTATGGGGAAATACCGCGCAGACACTCATATACATACAGAGGGAAGCGGAGATTGTACAGAGAAACTTGAAAATATACTAAAACGAGCCGATGAACTCTCGCTCGATATGATAACGATAACCGATCACTGTGAAGTTGATACATACTATCAATTTAAATGTGATACAGGTATGCACCTTTCAAACGAAACTGTTGCAAAGGCACAGGGGAGCTGTAAAGCGAAGCTTCTTTTTGGTGTTGAACTGGGTCAGATAACACGTGACCTAGTGCTTGCAGAAGAGCTTGCTAATATGTATGACTACCATTTTATAATAGCATCGCTCCATAATTCAAAAGGATACCATGATTATGGAATGCTCGATTATAAAAGCGGTGAACTTGATACTGATAAACTGCTTGAGAGCTACTATAACGAACTTATAGAGATTGCAAAACTAAATATAGGAGATACAATAGCACATATAACCTATCCATTGCGATACTACTTTATGAATAATATCCCATATAATATAGATAAATATAAAGAGGCTATACGAGAGCTGTATAGAGTTATAATCGAAAACGGCACAGCACTTGAATGCAACACTTCTGGACTGCGTCAAGCAATAGGTGAAACATTCCCAAATAAAGAGCTATTCAAGCTTTATCGCGATGTTGGAGGAAGCCTTATAACGCTCGGTGCAGATAGCCATATAGCGAGCGACTTATATGCTGGAATTGATGAAGCACGAGAGATGCTTAAATCTTTATCATTTACCGAAGGACACTATTTTGTGAACAGAAAGATAATGAGCTATAAGCTCTAGAGGAGGATAAAATGGACAGACTGCTAAAGATACTAAATGAAAATGCAAGGTATGAACTATCGGAAATCGCAACAATGACTGGACTTTGTGAAGATGAAGTTAAAGCGAAAATCGCGGATTTTGAAAAACGTGGAATAATAAAAGGCTATCAGGCGATTATCGATTGGGACAGAACTGAAAGAGAGCTTGTATCCTCGCTTATTGAAATAAAAGTAACTCCAAAAAGAGATAGTGGGTTTGAAGAGACCGCAGATATTATAGCGCAGTTTGAAGAGGTGGACAGTGTTTATCTTATGAGCGGTAGCAGCTATGATCTTGCGGCTATCGTCACAGGTAGAACATTTAAAGAGATATCCGATTTTGTTGCGAAAAAGCTCTCTCCGCTCGATGGAGTTGTTTCAACAGCAACTCACTTTATGATGAAAAAATATAAAGATAGAGGGCTTGTTTTTGACCTAGAGGAGGTTGATGAGAGGGGGCTTGCTTCATTTTGATGGAATATAAAAATCTTTTTGCCGATAATGCCTATAAGTTAACTCCATCAAAGATAAGAAAGTTTTTTGATCTTGCAAATGAGATGGAAGATGTTATCTCGCTAAGTGTTGGACAGCCAGACTTTAAAACCCCTCGAAATATAAGAGAAGCAGGAATTCAAAGTCTTGAAGAGGGCAAAACATGGTATACAGCAAACGCTGGAATGGCAGAGCTGCGAGATGAGATATGCATATATTTAAAACGTAGATTTGGGTTGCAGTATAATCGAGAAGAAGTCATTGTTACCGTTGGGGGTAGTGAGGGGATAGATATAGCGCTTCGTGCTTTTCTAAATCCTGGAGATGAGATTATCATACCAGAGCCTTGCTATGTAAGTTATGCGCCGATAGCAGAGCTTATAGGGGCAAAGGTTGTGCCGCTGGAAACAAAAGCAGAAGATAACTTTAAAGTTACGCCAAAACTGCTAAAAGAAGCGATAACAGATAAAACAAAGATGCTTATTTTAGCATATCCCAATAACCCAACAGGCGCTATAATGTCAAAAGAGGACCTACAAGCGATTGCTGATATTTTACTCGAGACTAATATTGTTGTTCTCTCCGATGAAATATACGCAGAGCTTACCTATGGAAAAAAACACTTTTCAATAGCAAATATCGAGGGTATGAGAGAGAGAACCATTATAGTGAACGGGTTTTCAAAGGCATATTCGATGACAGGCTGGAGAATGGGATATGTTTGTGCGCCTGTTGAAATAACAGAGCAGCTCTATAAAATTCACCAATATGCAATTATGTGCGCTCCTTCAACAAGCCAGTATGCAGCGGTTGAGGCTCTTCGGAATAGCGATATAGATATTGAGGAGATGAAAGAAGAATACGATATGCGAAGAAGGGTGATAGTTAAGGGGTTCCGCGATCTTGGATGTCCTTGCTTTGAACCAGAAGGTGCTTTTTATATCTTCCCACAGATTTCGCAGTTTGGTATGAGTAGCAACGATTTTTGCGAAAAACTTCTTTATGATGAACGTGTTGCAGTTATACCTGGAAATGCGTTTGGCGATTGCGGCGAGGGATTTATTAGAGTTTCTTATTGCTATTCGATTAAACATATAAAAACGGCTCTTCAGCGGATTGCAAAGTTTGTTGATGGGCTTGAAAAATAGGAGAATAGATTTTTGAGCGATATTTTTGTCTACAGTGCAGATTATAGCAGAGAGCGAATAGACTCTGTTATAGAGGAGATTTTTATTGGCTGCAAAATAGATTTCACAAAGGTGAAGACTGCCGCAGTAAAGCCAAATCTCTTAATGGCGCGCGATAGTAATAAATTTACAACAACCCATCCGTATATTGTCGGAGGGGTTGTTCGTGCTTTGCTAAAAAGAGGAATAACCGATATAAAGGTTTTCGACTGTCCAGCTGGTCCGCATAGCAAAGCGCTTATAAAAAACGTCTATAAAACAACAGGAATGGTAGAAGAGGTTGGAGATTTTCTCTACTACCCAGAAGATACGGTGACAGTGCAGAGTGATGGATGTGTTTTTGAAGTTTCAGAGGCTATAAAAAGCGATATATTGATAAATCTGCCAAAACTTAAAACCCATACTTTAACAGGGCTCTCAGCAGCTGTTAAAAATATTTTTGGCGTTGTGCCGGGACTGCGCAAAAGCAGACTTCATTATGAGGCGGGAAGTCTTGAGAATTTTTCAAGGCATATAGTTAATTTATGTAAAGCGGTATCGCCCGCTTTAAGTATAGTCGATGGAATAACGGCAATGGAAGGTGATGGTCCTTCAGCGGGCAGTGCAAAAGAGCTTGGACTAATTTTAGCATCAACTGACCCATATACTCTGGATAGCGCTATCTGCGACCTTATCGGAATGGGAAGTGAGCAGGCGCTCACCGTTGCGGCGAGCCGCGAGCTTTTAGAGGAATACAGCGTCTTAGGAGAGGGTGAGCGATTTGTTAAAACGCAGTTTACCCTTCCTCGAACAGCTCATGATAATGCAAGTAAACTGCGTGCTATAGGTTTTATAGCCTCGATAAAAAGTTTTATTATAAAGAAAAAACCCTATATAAAAGATGGGTGTATTAACTGCAAGCAGTGTGCAGGTATCTGTCCTGCAAATGCAATAACTTTTACCGATAAGGCAAGTATTAATTATAGAAAGTGCATCCGCTGTTATTGTTGCCATGAAATCTGCCCTGTATCTGAAATAGGAGTGAAGAAGGGGTTGTTTCGATGAGGGTGCAAGCTAATGCAAAGATAAATTTGTTTCTCGATATATTAAGCAAGCGCCCTGACAGCTACCACAATCTCGATACGATTATGCAGT
>CAYJGP010000041.1:13433-14239 GCA_964369435.1 uncultured Oscillospiraceae bacterium
TCAGTCTCGTTGTGCGATGAGCTTTTAATCGAAAAGGCGGAAGAGATAATTTTTGTCTGTGACAAAAAAGAGCTGCAAAACGAGGACAATCTATCTGTAAGAGCGGCGAGACTGTTTTTTAGCGAGAAAAATATAAAAGGCGGTGCTTTCATATCCCTTATAAAAAACATACCAACCGAAGCGGGACTTGGTGGTGGAAGTGCTGATTGCGCGGCTGTGCTTTATGCGCTAAACCGCATTTATGGACGCCAATATAGTGATGAACAACTGCTAAATCTTGCACTAAAACTTGGAGCTGATGTTCCTTTTTGTCTGGTTGGAGGTTGTGTTCGTGCGAATGGTGTGGGCGAGCAGTTTGGCCGGAGATATAAACCATCGCAAACAGCTATAGCTATAATAAAACCACCATTTGGGATAAGCACTAAACAAGCATTTTCGCGCTACGACGGTAAAGAGAGTGGATTTTCAGGCGATGAGTTTGCAAAAAAACTAGAGCTTGGTATTCTGCATTGCAAAGATCATACTTTTAATATTTTCGAGCGTCTTGCAACTGAGTGTCAGCAGATAGAGGAGATAAAGCAAAGACTTGTTTTAAACGGCGCTGTTTTTGCATTGTTATCCGGCAGCGGAAGTGCTGTGTTTGGAGTTTTTGAAGATATAATAAGTCGTGATAATGCGGTATTAAAACTGCAAGATAGCTTTGAAGTGTATAGCGCAGAATTTGTTGAAAAAGGAATAATTGAAATATAGTTGAATAAAAATCTCCGTGTTACCAATATTTACCACACGGAGGTTTTTTATTATGG
>CAYJGP010000042.1:0-10272 GCA_964369435.1 uncultured Oscillospiraceae bacterium
CGAAGATTTAGAACAGGTGCCCGGTTCTTTGAAATACGCTATGCCACACGATGCGTGGCATATACAGATATTATAAATAATTTTTAGTAAACTATAACACAGAGTAAATAGTATTTCAAATTAATTAGAGGCGAGCAGAGCAGGCGTATACTCGCTTACAAACCCAAATTAATGAAAAATGTTTCTTTATGAATAGGCACTTATTAGCATGCATCTTTTTTCTTATAATCCCTCTAAAATTTCTCGCATCTCACTCTCTGCCAATTTTACCGCCTTTAAAAGTTCATTTGCCGAGAGGCGGTAGGCATTATGCCCCCATATTATCATCTGTTGCAGTCTATCTGAAGTCGCAACAGTCACCCTGTATTTCTTTGCCATCTCGCCAGTTACCCGCTCGATATACATATCAGCGGTTTCTCGCTCTTTTGTGTAGACTACAGTAATATTGTGGTACTGTTCAATACTTCCTATGCCACCATGCACTTTATATGCATCAAAAACCACTATAACATCATAGTTTGTAAGGGCACTGTAGTTGCAGAGAATGTCACAAAGCCTGTTTCTTGCTCCGTCAATAGTAGTCTCTGCAAGGTTTTTAAGCTCATCCCATGCAAAAATAATGTTATAGCCATCTACCAACATATAATTATTTAAAAGTCCTTCGGTTTTAGGGTTGTATTTATAGTTATCTTCGATTTCTGTTTTAACTTTTGCAGCTGACCTGTTAAACCCACCTCTTTTTACCTTGCCGTATGTCCTCTCATAGATTGCCAGCAGTTCATCGTCGCTAACATTATAGTTTTTGCCATATCTACGAGGTTTCGTTTCCACAGAAACATTATCAGTGTCTTTTTCTTTCAAGACAGGGATATGCATAAGCTTATCAGCTTCATCCCACGGGACAATATATCCACTTCCCTGTTTACAGAATACTGAATTTGCGGAATTTTTAAGATCTGTAGTATCATCATAACCGATACTTTGCAAGACCTCCTCTGTATTATGTGCTGGGAAATATCCTTTTAAAGAAAGTGAGAGTTTTCCACGACCTTTGGTATAACGGAGCAATGTTGATTGGTAGTCATAACCTGTTGAAACTGGAAAACTTCCATTAACTATACTTGTATCTTCACCAGTTATCGGCGGCTCATAGTTTCCAAACATCATGCCTATATCATTGAGTACTCTACCAAGATTTTCGGTAGGTAGCTCAATTTTAAAGCTATAAAATGGCTCTAGAAGTACCGATTTGCCTTTTTTCAACCCTTGACGAAGAGCTCTAAATGTGGCTTCTTTAAAGTCACCGCCCTCTGTGTGTTTATTATGCGCTCTGCCTGCTGTAAGCGTTATTTCAACATCAGTAAGCTGCGAATTTGTTAAGGCACCTGTCAGTTCATCTTGAGAAAGATGCCACAAAATAAGGTTTTGATAGTTTTCACTTAAAATATCTCTAGAACAGCTGCTTCGCAAAACAATTCCACTTCCAGGCTTTAGAGCTCTTATGCGCAAATGCACCTCTGCATAGTGCTTTAGTGGTTCAAAATGACCAGCACCAAAACTTTCACCCTCTACCGTTTCCTTGTAAACTATATTAGCTCGCTTAAAGTTCACATGGAAACCAAACCTTTCCAAAACTATCGTCTGCAGAATTTCAATCTGAACTGCTCCCATAAGTTGCAGTTGAATTTCCTTAATTTCACTATTCCAAACAATTCTAAGTGCCGGGTCTTCTTCCTCTAAAATTTTAAGCTTTGATAGGGCTATGAATGGATCGATATCTATTGGAAGCTCTACCCTATAATTTAAAACCGCTTCTATTGATGGCTTAATAGTGTTTTGTAAAAAGCCGTACCCTTCCAAAACAGCACTTTTGTTAATCCCTGCTATAGCACATACAGCACCCGCCATAACCTTTGACTTTGTCTCGTAGCGTTCACCTGAATAGATGCGAATTTCCTGTATTTTTTCATCACTATCTGCTACAAGGCGCTCTTTAACAGCTAAACTTCCGCCCATAATTTTTAGGTGGGTAAGTCTTGTTCCATCTTTGTCAAATGATATTTTGTAAACCCTTGCGCCAAACTCCGCTGGGTATTTTTTCTTTATTGTGTACTTATTGAGTGAGTTGCAAAGAGTTTCTACCCCATTAAGCTTAAGTGCTGAACCGAAAATAATCGGAATTATCTCCCTTGATAAAATGCTTTTCGCAATCGAGCTTTCTTTAATTTCTCCATCCTCTAAGTATTCTTCCATAAGTTTTAGTGAATTTACTGAGGCTTGCTCTGATATATTTTTTTCATCATCAAAGTCTATGCATCTATCTTCAAACAGCTTATTTATTTCGATTTTTAGCGACTCTTTATTATTGTGAGATATATCCATTTTGTTTACGAAGATAAATGTTGGGATATTGTTTTTTTGAAGAAGCGAGGCTATAGTTTCGGTGTGGCTTTGAATTCCATCAACAGCGCTTATAACCAAAATTGCATAATCGAGAACCGATAAAGCACGCTCCATCTCGGTTGAAAAATCAAAGTGACCTGGCGTGTCTATAATATTTACCCTTGTTTGTGAAACTGTAAAAACCGCTTGCTTTGAAAAGATTGTTATACCTCTTTTCCGCTCGAGTTCATGCGTATCAAGATATGCATTTTTATGATCAACTCTGCCAACCTTCTTCAAAACACCCGCAGTATATAGCATAGCTTCGGATAGTGTTGTTTTTCCGGCATCAACATGAGCTAAAATTCCGATAGTTATCTCTTTCATAGTAATCCTTAATATATTTATTTCTATATATTATAGCATATTTTCAACTGAAAGTTTAGCTAAATTGCATTCGGAAATTTTAGCGATCGGCTTTAGTTTTCATAAGTTATGTCGATATTATATATAGATATCATTTTTTTGGAGGAAGGTATATGAAGATATATTCCGATCAAAACAAAAAAGTTAAAACAGGGGTCGGTGAAGTAGGAGCTACTTCTGCCGAACGCAATTTCACCACAGAGGGTGAATATTATGTTGCGGCAAAGCAGTTTTCAAAAGATCGTGAAAACACCGATGTCTTCACTCATACAGATAGCTCTGGAGATGAAGTTTCTACATATGAGAAGTATAAAAATGAGAAAAATGAAGTATCCCCAGAAACTAGAGTTGCCCTTGAAGAGCTTTTGACAAACTTAAAAAAGAGCCGTTCTGAACTCTATAATTTTGATGATGACGCAGCTGCTTATAGAGATATGTTAATCGAGAAGATTAAAACTATGATTAACGGCGAGACACAACCAGCTAAACTGAGTGGGGATATGAGTATTTTAGATGCGGTAATGCAGGCATTTGAAGCACAACGTCGTGCTGTTGATAGTCAAGTGCGCGAGATGAAAAAGATGCATACCTCACTTAAAATCGCTATTAAAACTATTGATGGCATTGCAACCGAAGATGAAATAAGGTTTTTGCAAAAGTCTTCTCCTTCTATCTATGAAATTGCCCTCACTCAGATAAGATCTAGATATTTAGTTGATGAAAGCCTGAAAACACAAACAGATATAATGGTCGATTTTTTAGGTTAATCTAATGCTTTTCAATTAATATTTAAGCCTATTTTAAGGTGATGAGAATAGATACTCATCACCTTTTTTAAATTAGAAAGATTGCATTCTATTTTATTTGAACAGATTTGATTATTTTTCTTATTTATAGTATAGTTGTATTGCAAAGTTAATTTATTAAAAAGAGGTGTATGTATGAATTCACAGAGCTATTATGAAGAGATGCAAAATCTATATGGCCTTTCTGCGGTTAAAGATACTATAGCAAAATGGAACACTATACTCACAAACTTAAAAAACAAAAAAGAAAAGACAGCAATGCTTCTTCCAAACCTTTTCTTAAATTCAAAACAGGGTGCTGGAAAGAGCTATTTTATAGGTTTATTATCTGAATATCTTTACCATACAAAGGCTATTCCATTTTATGGAGATGTTCGTTTTTTTGAGTTTTATCTTGAATACATACCACCAAATAATGAGATGAGCGAGATTAACAGATTTTCAGTTGAGCTTCGAAACGCTGCTGGTTTTCGCTCGGAATATAAAGGTGTTGTCGCTATTGATATATCGGAATGGGCAAAGCACTCAAGAGAGGAGCATTTTATCCTGTTTCTTGAATATCTCTCGATTATCGATGCTAATGTATGCATTGTTTTTATGGCGAACGGCATTGAAGGTGATAAAATATCAACTATCGAAAAAGTTTTAAATTCTTTTTGTCGTATTCGCACGGTAGATTTCCTCTACCCATCTAAAGAAGAGTTTGCCGACTTCTGCAAGAGTGTAATTGCAGACTATTCCCTATCCCTTGACGCCGAATCCTATAAGCTTTTATGCAAAAGCATTGAGCGGCTAATGGAGAGCGAATATTTCGCGGGTTATAAAACAATAAACAGACTTTGTCTCGATATAGTCTTCGAACTTTCAGACAAAGAGATAGAAGGTGGTATCATAACCGCTCTTCATCTTGCTGATTTTGCAGCCGACAGTTTGTTTATCGATAAACTTTGTTCCGTTCGAGAGCTTTCGCGCATAGGATTTGGAGGTGCATTATAATGAATTTGGATAAGTACAAATTTAATAGATATTTCAGAACAGGCCACGAATCAAGATTTGCAACAAAAGAGGAGATAAAATCTGTTTGCGATAAGATAGATTTAACAAGTACAAGCTATGCCGCCGCAGGACTTCCGATGATAAATGATGGCAGCACAGCTTATGTCGATAGCCTTGATAATCACAGCCTTATTTTCGGTTCAACAGGAAGTAAAAAAAGCCGTCTTTTCTGTATGCCAACTCTTCGCATGCTTATCGGCGCTGGCGAGAGCTTTGTTGCAACCGACCCTAAGGGAGAGCTTTTTGAGCGAAGCAGTGGTGCTGCGAAGGCTGCGGGATACGATATAGTTGTGCTTAATTATCGTGATTTGCACCATTCAGATAGTTGGAATCCGTTTGCCGTTCCGTATAAACTCTACCATGATGGCGATAAAGAGTCGGCCGTTGCAAGGCTTAATGATTTTGTAAACGCGATTGCTGAGAAACACGAGAGCAATACCGATGATATATTCTGGATAACTGCCGCTAAGAGCGTTGCACTCTCTATCGTTATAACTATGCTTGATGTTTGTAGTTTCGAGGAATGCAATCTGAGAACATTTACAAGATTCTGTACCGAATTTGCAAAAGGTGTTACCGACCCTATAATGGCTCGTGCTTATAATTTAGAGGAAGATGAGATAATAAAAAATCACCTCTATGAGCTTATGCAGAGAATACCAGCTGACAATATAGCAAGACTAAATTACGATGGCATAGCCGGCTCTTCTGATAAGGCAAAGGGCGATGTTCAGTCTACACTATTCTCTTTAATTGGCATATTCATAACTGGCGAGGCTCTTGTGCGCAATATGAGTACTACAAGTTTTGATATAAACACTATCGGAACTAAAAAGACCGCTGTTTATCTAATCGTTCCTGATGAGCGTACCAGTTACCATTTTATAGCGACAACATTTATAAAACAGTGCTATGAGCTATTGATAATCAAGGCACAAGAGCAGAAGAATCGCCAGCTTCCCGTTCGTGTTAATTTTATGCTCGATGAATTCGCAAACATCCCTAAAATACCAGATATGCCATCGATGATATCTGCTGCAAGAAGTAGAAATATCAGATTTTTCCTTGTTTTGCAAAGTATGCACCAGATGCGCGAGAAATATGGCAATGAGGCTGAAACAATTAAGGGCAACTGCGAAAACTGGGTATTTTTAGCAAGCAAAGAGATCCAGCTATTATCTGAAATAAGCGAGCTTTGTGGAAAGGTTGCTTCAGATGCTGGAATTTCCTATGAAAAGCAACCTCTTATATCTATCTCCCAGCTTCAAAGGCTCTCAAAAGACAGAGGCGAGGCGCTAATTTTCTGTGGAAGACAGTACCCATTTATCAGCGAAATGGCAGACATTGACGACTGTGCATTCGCGAAATATCCATCATTTGAAAAAGAGGCATCTCCACTTTCAGAAGTTCGAAGCGTTTCTCCGCTAGAAATACTCGAAGATATCAAAAACAAAAAAAGACCTGAACCATTTGGCTCAGATGTTGTTGCAAAGGAAGAGGAGAAAAAACAAGCGGCGGATAAACAAAATGATATGCACTCTGAAAACGAGACTAAAATTCTTGATATATTAAATAGTGGCGATAATATACTTGCCTCTTCATATGATGTGCTTGTAAATGACGAGGGCGAAGTGCTTTTCTCAATACCGCTTGTCGATCCATTTAGCTTTACCGATATCGATGATCCTATTATCTATTATGATGGCCTTGAACACGCAATACTTGCTTCAGAGAATAAACAGAATATAATCTGCGACTATATAGCTCCTGCTGCTAGAGAGAAAGTTTATCTAAGGGATAGCATTTATGTAGCTTTTACCGAAGAGGATGACGAAGAGCGAAGTATTGCCCATGAGTTTACTGCAAGGCTCGAAAAATTAGATGGAGTTTCTCCTGCTACACAAATCTACTTAGATAACCTCGAGGAAGACGATAATTGGGACTAGTTGTAAACTATTATAAATAGTCTAGTATGCTACTTGAGTAGCAATTACCTATCTACTTTCATATATTGAATTGATGAATTCTTTTATTAGTTTAGATTGAAAGGAAATAGAAATATGGAAAGTAATTGTTATCTAGATAAATCAGTATACGGAAATTCTATAGATATAGATCCAAAAGGTGACGAAAGTGAAATTAAAGCGGATATTGTCGTCTCTGAATATCGCTCTGTAAGACTTTGGGGCAGAGTTATAAACTGCTATGGCGCAGCTGTTGCGAATGCACTTATAAAACTTGTTCGCGTTCGATTTTCAGGAGATTGTGGATATGTTTATGAAGGTATTGCACATACCGTTTCAGATTGTCAAGGTTTTTATCAATTTGATCTATGCACCGATGATTGCGATGTTAAATATAAAATTCTAGTTAATAAATCAACAGTAGGCGTTGAGAGGGTTATAGCTCCAAACGGCGGAAACTGCAACCTATGCGCCGAGACAAGATATAATCCGTGCGGAGAGTATCGCCATAGAGTTTGTGAGCCATATAAAATAGAGTGCTGTGGCAGTAAAAACGAAAAAGGCCCTCACGGTTGTGGCTGTCCAAACTGCAGAGAAACAAAGTTTTAGTTTTATATAAAATAACATTCTGTTGTTTTAAAACCATGAGCTATTAAAACAAGCTCCTCCACGACAATTAATAAAAACCGGTGCGATGAAATATTCGCATCGGTTTTTTACTTCCCAGAAATTAAAACTAATTTAACCTACCCTTAAACGGGCGAAATCTTGCTTTAGAAATAAACTCCAAACCATCAAAATCTCAAATAAAATTCATTAGCATAATAAGCGATTACCCTGTAAATCTATGCATTTTTATCGACTTTTGTGATAGTGATAAAAACAGGAGAAAAGGATAAACGTGTAACTTGAAAAATTGAGCTAATATTATCTATTTTTATTAAAATATCTCTGTTCAAATAAATAAAAGAGGTATATAATAGAATTAGTGATAGTATTTGGCTTTGTTTGTGAAAGGAGTGTTACTTAATGCAAAAAAAACCGTATATCAGAAAGACAAAAATAATCTGCACACTAGGCCCCTCAACCGATGATGAAAAGGTCCTTGCGAAACTAGTTGAAAGCGGAATGGATATTGCCAGGATTAATATGTCGCACGGAATGCATGATGACCAGAGAATCCGTTGCGATAAGCTGAAAAAAATCAGAGAAGAAAAGGGCAAACCTGTAGCATTGCTTATGGACACTAAAGGCCCAGAGGTTCGTCTGCGCAAATTTAAAGATGGCTTTGTTATGCTTAAAGAGGGCGAACTTTTCACCCTTCGCACATATTATAGCGAAGGAGATGAAACCGGCTGTACCGTCTCTTATAAAAATTTACCTTCAGATGTAACTCGAGGCTGTATGATACTTATTGATGATGGCCTTATTGCTATGAAGGTTGAGGAGATACGCGAAACCGAGATAGATTGTCGAATTGAAAATGGCGGACGTGTATCTAATAATAAGGGGATAAATCTCCCTGGATGCCCATTATCGCTTCCGTATGTAAGCGATGCTGATATTGAAGATATCAAATTTGCAATTGCTGAAGATTTCGATTTTATTGCAGCTTCGTTTGTACGAACTGCCGATGATGTTTTGAAAATCCGTGAAGTTCTTGAAGATAACGGATGCGAGAATATGAAAATAGTTGCTAAAATTGAAAATGCCCAAGGCGTTGAGAACGCCGATGAAATTTTAAGAGTTTCAGATGCTATTATGGTTGCGCGCGGTGATATGGGCGTTGAGATAAGCTTTGAAGAGATTCCTCGAATTCAAAAAGAGCTTATTAAAAAAGCATATTCAGCTGGAAAACATGTTGTTACCGCAACACAGATGCTTGAATCGATGATTAAAAATCCTCGTCCAACAAGGGCAGAGACAACTGATGTTGCAAATGCCATCTATGACGGAACGAGCGCTATAATGCTAAGTGGCGAAACCGCCGCTGGCGAATACCCTGTTTTGGCAGTTAAAACGATGAATAAAATAGCGTGCACCACCGAGCAGAATATCGATTATGCTGAACTTTTCAGAACATTTAAGTTTGAAACTGAAAGAGATGTTACAGGAGCTATTTCTCACGCAACCTGTACCACCGCACACGATCTTGGAGCTGTTGCTATCCTCACCGCCTCTAAAACGGGGCTCACTGCAAAGCTTATATCGAAATATCGTCCTGCATGCCCTATTATCTGCGGCTGTATGGACGATAAAACCCTTCGTCATATGATGATGAGTTGGGGTGTTACTCCAATTCTTATGAAAGAGATGGAGAGTACTGACGATTTGATTATGGGTGTTGTTGATATAGCACAACAATATGGATATGTTGAACGCGGTGATATAGCAGTTATAACTGGTGGAATTCCTGTTGGCGCTTCAGGTACTACAAACATGCTAAAAGTTCACCTTGTTGGAAATATTTTAGTTGAAGGTACCCCTGTTAGCCGAGGATCTATTACCGCAAGACTTTGTGTTTGTAACAGTGAGGAAGAAGCTATTAACTCCTTCTCCGATGGTGATATTCTCGTTATAAAATCAACCTCAAACAATATAATGCATATTTTAAAGAGAGCCTCTGGAGTTGTAACTGAAACTGATGGTCTTACCTCACACGCAGCAATTGTAGGACTTGCACTCGGTATTCCAGTTATAATAGGTGCTACAAATGCAACTGAAATATTGACAAGTGGTACAACTGTTCGCATTGAGGGAGATAAAGGTATCGTGCTTAGTTTATCGGAATAATTTATTTCCCGAAAAATTATTGTAATAGATTTATAGATATCTATACAAAAAAATAACAGGCGATGTGAAAAACTCACATCGCCTATATTTATAAATTTATCCAATAGCTGGGCTCTTCTCTTTCTTTTTGCTAAGTCCCATAAATTCAACTGTAGCACAGTATGTGTCAACAAAATTAACAACAACCGATTCCCTATATTTTGGGATTTTAAATAGAGTTAGCGGCCACATATGCTTCGCTATAATATCTCTTTCAACTGATGAAATTCCAAAATGCTTTTCTGCATTCGCCACTGCAATCTTTGGATGTTTAAAGACACCCTTAAACTGCGATATTCCACATTCACCCCACTTGCACAGATGAAAATCATGAAGCATCGCTCCCCTTGCCGCACTTCTCGCATCAAGCCTTAGAGCCTTGCACACCTTATAGCTTGTGTAAGCTACATATAAAGAGTGCTCATAACAATTAGTATCCTCACCATGCTGGTCGATTTCTTTCATCTTTAAAACATTTTCATCTACAAGTATATCCGATATACAATCTAGAAACTCTGCTGGGTAATTTTTGTGCATCAAAAAATCCTTTCCAATTTAATACTATATATTCTACTACGTTTCTGTAAAAAAATAAACAACTTTTTGAAAAAAAACATATGTAAATTTTAGTAAAACATTTAACTATTTAAGCTAAATTATTGACAGACGGTGTATAATACAAATATATATGAATTAAATAAGGATGATATTATGAAAACAGATAAAAAAAGTGAATTCGAAAATAATAACAACAAACATGAGAGCGGTTGTTGCGGCGAACACAGCCATGGCGGACACAACCACAA
>CAYJGP010000042.1:10372-14172 GCA_964369435.1 uncultured Oscillospiraceae bacterium
ACAAACATGAGAGCGGTTGTTGCGGCGAACACAGCCATGGCGGACACAACCACAATGAACATGGTCACGCTGGTTGCTGTGGTGGGCATAACCACGGCGGACACAACCACAAAGAGCATAGTCACGATGGTTGCTGCGGTGGACATAACCACAGCGGACACAACCACAACGAACATAGCCACGCTGGTTGCTGTGGTGAGCACAATCATGGCGGACACAACCACAAAGAGCATAGTCACGATGGTTGCTGCGGTGAACACAATCACGGCGGACACAACCACAAAGAGCATAGTCACGATGGTTGTTGCGGTGAACACAATCACGGCGGACACAACCACGGTGGACACAACCATTTTGGTACCGTTCACGGTCATTTCGACCCTGCCCAATCACCGCTCGAGAGCTATCTTTTAAAGTTGCTAAAAGCGGCAAACTATCTACCACTAGCACAATTCGTTATGAAGAGCGAGAAGTCCTCTCACTTTGTGTCGACGGCACTCTCTCCTGTTTTTATTATATCGAAAGATGACGATATCGATAAAATTAAAGCAACTGGTGCCGCATTGCGTATCCTTGAGAATTTTGGATACTTAACCCTTGATTACGATATTCCACTAGACAACTATAGTTATGACGAGTATAAAAACTCACCTGTCTATGCTGATTTCGTTCTGATGATGAAAGAAGCTGCATCTAGAGACGATTTTGTCTATGACACAGCCGACATTAATTTCGGAAGTATCGCTCTAACAGATGAGGGTGAGATGGCTGTTGCAAAGCTTTAATTTAAAACAGTATAGATATTTTTAAAACAAGCATCTTTGATTCTAATATTAAAGGGCACTAAGGATCAGCTTTTCATAAAAATTTGCACTATAAAAGATGTGAGATATAAACTACTCGCATCTTTTTCATTTGTAATCTTTAAATTCGTTTACAAAAATAGCACCATATTGCATTTTTTAAAATTATTCAATAAAAAGATGAAATTTTTTTATAATTTTGCTGTCTTTATAGTTAAAGGAGGGGAGTTTATGACCGATACAGAAATAATTAATCTTTACAACAGCCGAAATGAAGAGGCAATAACACAAACCAATATTAAGTTTGGTAGGTTGCTATTTTCTGTCGCCGACAATATTCTTCATAATAAAAGTGACAGCGAGGAAACAGTTAACGATACCTATAAAAAAGCATGGTTCAATATCCCACCGGATATGCCAAACAAACTGATAGCTTACTTATGCAAGATAACTCGAAACTTAAGTTTAAATCTCTATAACAAAACCCACGCTGCCAAACGATACAGCGGACTTGAGATAGCATTATCGGAGCTCACCGAATGTCTGCCTGATAAAAATGGGGCAGAGAGTGAAATGTTTGTTGTAACCGATGTAATAAACAGTTTTTTAAAGTCATTATCAAAAGAGGATAGATCTATTTTTGTTGGTCGATACTTCTACTGTTTTGACATCAAAAACATTGCAAAGCAAAGCGGTATATTGCAAAATACTGTTGCTACTAAATTGCACAGAATGAGGAAAACACTTAAAGAACACCTTGAGAACGAGGGGGTTTACTTATGAGAGAATTTAAACTAATTAAAGCTATAGGCGATATATCTGATGAATTTATCGAAGAAGCAGCACCGAGAGCGCAAAATACGTTTCGCTATTCAAAAATAGCGGCGGCAGTAGCTATTTTGGTTGCAGGCACGATTTTTGGGTCTATTTTTCTACCGATGCTTGGCGGAAACAGCAGTGATGGAGGGATAATAGATAGTGTCGATGGGTATCTTGCCTACGCAGGGCCTATTTTACCGCTAACAGCAGATAATCCAGATGGTATTACCGCAACAAGAGATACAAATTTTGATTTTCAAGAGCTAAAAGTACAAAATGATATAACTATAAGCGACAGCTACACCCTAAATAATAATACCGATAGCGATATAATTATAAACGCATCATACCCTTTTATCTCAACAGTTGAAGAGGTATCGAAGCTTCGGCCGACTATTACAGTTGATGGTGAAAATAAAGAAACTTCTCTCACCGTATTAGAGCAGGGTTCGCCTTTTTATAGTGGTGTAGATCTTTCAAGCTATGAAGGATACAAGGATTATCTAACTGATGAGAATTACAAAATTTCAGATTTCTCTCTTTCGTCAATATTTGACCGTGAGGTTATTGTATATGAAGTGACAGGATATTCAGGCGAGAACGAAGAGTATCCTCCTGCTACAATAGCAATTAACTTTAAAGCTTCTGATGGCTATATGGTTTTGGGATATGGATTCACTGGTGGTACAGGTTATGAAGATGGGATGACAGATTTAAGCTTTGATGTTGGAGGATTCAATACCAAATATATTATCTGCCTTGAAGATGATATCACCGATATAGAGATAAAAGGCTATAAAAACGGAAATACCTCCGATGAGAGCAACCGCCTTGATGGCCTTTACGCAGACTATATCAAGTATACTGCAAATCTTCAGGATATCTTAGGCGTTGTAGTGGAGGACTATCTACAGCGGCACGAATCAGGTGGAGCGCTCACTTTAGAAGTAGTTCTCTATACACTATCTGAAGCGCTTATCGATAAATTGGATCAACCTCAAAACAGCGAGGTGGAAAACAGCTTGGATGCATATTTCCTTGAAGACTATCTAAGCTATGCGGCATTTTCAGCAGAGCGGATATTCTATTCAAACTTTGAAGTTTTAATCCCTGCTGGCTCGAGTGTTCAAATTGATTCAACCTTCATAAAACAGGCAAGTTATAACTATGGCGGTATGGGAAACGATGAACTATCGGGTTACACACTCGCTACAACACTTGGTTCAACCCTTGTTTTCACAGAGCAAACTGCATCTATTGAAAACTATCAAAATATCGAGATACTAACGCAGAATTTTGGTTTTGACCTTGATGCAAATATTAACGAAGTTACACTTGATTTAGAGACTTCGCAGTACTATTTAGATATAATAAACAATAACAGTTAAAACAAAAACTCCCAAAATGATTAATTTCATCTTGGGAGTTTTAGTTTTTAATTTATAGTTTTACAATTTCTTTGCCATACTCGTTGTTAATCACCTGACCGAGTGCACTATATATAGCACTACCACCGCAGAAGATACCAACATATCCAGCTATTGCATGAACTGTATGTCCAAGCGAATGCGATGATATCATTATAAAATTACTTAGAGCTAGCAGCAAAAACAGCAGCGTAAGAGAGCCAAAAACAACTTTAGTTATCATATTATGACGAAGTGCACCTATAAACATTCCAAAGGTAAATACAGCCCATAACAGAAGGTATACCCCAAGAGAAAATTCATCTGCTGCAACTACATCGGTTTCTGTTAAAAATGATGGTAATACCCATATTAGAACAAGTGAGTGCCAAAAGCATCCATAAGCGGTAAAGGCCGTTGCACCAAAGAGGTTACCTGTTTTAAACTCCATAATTCCTGCGATTATCTGCGCTAGTCCACCAAGCATAAGCCCCATGGCTACAATAACAATTGATAGGTCCATAAATCCTGCGTTGTGTACATTTAATAGAATAGTTGTCATTCCAAAACCTATAAGTCCAAGGGGGCCTGGGTTTGCTGTCACAATTTTTCTTTCCATAAATTCTCCTAAATTTTTAGTTTTACCGATAAATTATAACACTACTCGACATAAGTTACAACAATAATTAAACTTATTAAAAAATTTTACAAACTATAAATAAAAATCCACCGGCTTAGCCGGTGGTTTTCCTTGTGCGGGCATAGCCCTATT
>CAYJGP010000043.1:0-10722 GCA_964369435.1 uncultured Oscillospiraceae bacterium
AGAAGAGCTTTTCCATACATTCAATACCCTTTATCAGAGCGAGAAACAGATTGTTATTACCTCAGATAGACCTCCAAAAGAGATTAAAAGTCTTGAAGAGCGTCTTCGTACAAGATTTGAGTGGGGACTTCTTGCAGATATAGGACCTCCAGATTTTGAGACAAGGGTTGCTATTATAAAAAGAAAGAGCGAGCTTTTAAGTCTTGCTATTACCGATGAAATAGCTTCTTTTATAGCTACTAAACTAAAAAGCAATATCCGTCAGCTTGAGGGAGTTGTAAAGAAAATTAAGGCTTATAATGAGCTTTCAGGCCTTATTCCAACTGTAGCGCTAGCTCAGATGGCTGTCCACGATACCATCTCTGAAGATTTTCCTGCAACTGTTACTATTGATAAGATAATATCTGAAGTAGCAAGAACATTTGCAACTTCTCCTGATAATATTCTAAGTAAAAATCAGTCGGCTGTTGTAAGTAATGCGCGACAGGTTACTGCATATATAATACGTGAGGTAACAGGTATGAGTGTTACCGATATAGGTGAGGAGCTTGGTCGTGACCATTCAACTATAGTTTATGCTATCCAAGTTATGGAAAAGAAGATGAAAAAAGATAGCTCTCTTCGCTCAACAGTTGAGGATATTATTAAAAATATAAAGGGTCTTTAAGTTTTAAACATATTTTCAAGATTTAACATAAAGTTTTAAACATTTTAAAGAATTTGAAATCCGACAAAAATTTTCAAGAAGTTTTAAACTAAAAAAAACAGACTTTAAACAGCCGTTTTATACAGCTAAATAGAGTGAAAAATGTCGTTTTTAACAACTTTAACACCCCCTACTGCTACTACTACTTATTCATATATTTATATGATTTAAAAAATTGAAATATTACAAAAAGGAATTATTTTATGGAATTTATTGTTGATAGAATATCGCTATTTGAAAATGCATCTAATGCAGGACGTGCTGCTCTCTCTAAATCAGCGGTATCTTCACTTGAAGGTTTACTTGTTAAAACTGTCCCTGGCGGTGTTTCTATAACAGGATATGATTTAGAAATGGGAATTATAACTTCTCTTCCTTGTAAGGTTTTAGAAGAAGGCGAGGTAGTTGTATCTTCCCGTCTTTTTTGTGATATCCTTCGCAAGATTAATTCTGATGTTGTAACCCTTAAAACCGATAATAATGAACTTGTTATAGATGGTGGAAACAGTCACTTTAAAATAATATATACCGATAGTGCCGATTATCCTGAAATAGCTGATTTTGATATAACAACTACTTTTGATATATCAGGGGAGTTGCTTCGCTCGATGATTGATGAAACTCTATTTGCTGTTGCTGCAAACGACCAAAAGGCTGTTTACACAGGTTCTCTATTTGAATTATCGCAAGATAAGCTTCGAATTGTTTCGGTCGATGGATTTCGTCTTGCTATGCGAGATGAGAAAATCGAGAGTGATATGAATGAATCATTTATAGTTCCATCAAAAACTCTAGGTGATCTCTCAAAGATGATAGGTGATGACGATACTGTATCTTTTGCAGTTGGAAGAAAAAATGTTGCTATTTCGTTTGGAGTATATAAAATTATTAGTCGTCTACTAGACGGTGTATTTTTAGATTACGAACACACTATTCCAAAAGAGAGCACCACTGAAGTTTATGCCGATACTCGTGAGTTTATAGATGCTATTGATAGAACTTCACTATTAATAACCGACAGACTTCGCTCACCTCTTCGTGTAGAGTTTTTACAAAGAGAGATTAAAATGAGCTGTATAACCTCTATGGGTAGTGCATCTGACAATCTATCTTGTAAACTTGAGGGAAATGAGCTTCTTGTTGGTTTTAATAATAAATACCTCTTAGATGCATTAAAAGCATGCGGTTGTGATAAAGTTCGTCTATCGCTAAATCAATCGACTTCGGCTGTTAAAATAACAAGTGATGAGAAAAATAACTTTTTATATCTAATTCTCCCTGTAAGGCTTCGGGTGGATGGATGAAAATAGAGATTAATACCGAATTTATAAAGCTTGATTCGCTGCTTAAATTTGCAGCTGTTGTTGGCAGTGGCGGAGAAGCTAAAGAGGTAATATTAGAGGGACTTGTTGAGGTTAATGGTGAAACTGAGCTGCGCCGTGGCAAAAAGATAAGAAGTGGCGATACTGTCACTTTTGACGGCGAGATTATAGAGGTTTTATAGTTTGCGAATCGATAGAGTTTTTATAAAACATTTTCGAAATATAGAGGATTGCGAATTTTTTCCAGCTCCAGATATAAATATTTTTCTCGGTGAAAATGCTCAAGGGAAAACAAATATAGCAGAGGCTATCTGGATAATGACAGGGGCTCGTAGTTTTCGAACTTCAAAAGATAAAGAGATGATCCCTTTTTTAAAGGAGAACTTTGAAATCGGGTGTGATTTTTTTGCGGCAGAGAGAGAGCAATCATTAAAGCTTAAGTTTTTACAAGGAAGAAACTACTCGATAAATAAAGTAGATAATAAAAAGATAGTTGAGGTTGCAGGCAACTTTTGTGCTGTTTCATTCTCTCCAGCTCACCTAGAGCTTGTGAAAAAAGCTCCGAGTGAGAGAAGAGAGTTTTTAGATAGTGCAATCTGTCAGATTAAACCATCATATATAACTACAATTAGAAGATACAAACGTGCTCTTTTGCAGAGAAATGCGATGCTAAAAAGTGAAAATAAAGATGCTTTATCGGTTTTTGATGAGGTTGTTGCAACACTTTGTGCAGAGATAAATAAAGCAAGGTGCAGCTATCTTAAAAAACTTGAAACTAAAGCTCGTGAGATTCTTTTGAGTATGGGCGGAGAGGATTTATCCCTCACCTATTCAAATAGTGAATGCGATAAAGATGGTTACCTATCACTTTTTAAAAAAGCACTTCAAAGCGATTTTTTATATAAGACAAGTTCAGTTGGAGCTCACAGAGAAGATATTGAGATAAAAATAGGAACTAAGAGTGCAAAAAGCTATGCAAGTCAGGGACAACAGCGAAGTATTGTTTTGGCACTAAAGCTTGCCGAAGGAGAGATACTTGCCGCTGAAAAAGGAGAAACACCTGTTTATATACTTGATGATGTTCTCTCTGAACTCGATAAAAAGAGAAGAGAGTTTATCTTATTAAAACTCAAAGACTGTCAAGTTTTTATCACCTGCTGCAACTTAAATGATGTTCGCAAAGTATATCGAGGGAAAGTTTTCACGGTAGATAATGGACAGATTAAAGAAAAAAAGAGATAGCAGAGAGTAGATATTAAGTTTGTTAAAAATATTTAGATTTTTATATTTGTAAATATTTTTTTATAGATTAGATTTATTAAAACAAGTAAAGGGAAATATTTTATGTATCTGCATTTAGGGCGAGAAACACTTGTTATGACAGGTGATTTAATTGCAATTCTCGATATTGATAAAGCAACAATAAAAAAAGATAGCAGAGAATTTTTAAAGAAAGCGACCAATAGAGGAGATGTTATAAATGTAACGGATGAGCTGCCGAAATCGTTTATTATAACCGATGAAAAGGTTTATATCTCTCAGCTATCACCAACAACACTTAAAAAGAGAAGTATCAGCTTTAAAGGGTAGATATTAAAACAAAGCTTATTTTACAGTAAACAGTAAATTTAAAAGATACAGATAATCTTTAAAATTTACTTTTAATTACAACTCCACCATAGGTGGATAAAAGGTATAGAATGGAGAAAAAAATGTCTTTTACCGAGAACAAATACGATGAAAATCAAATTCAGGTGCTTGAAGGGCTTGAAGCGGTGCGAAAAAGACCCGGTATGTATATCGGGACAACAGGACCTCGTGGTCTTCACCATCTAGTATACGAGATAGTCGATAACAGTATCGATGAGGCGCTAGCGGGATTTTGCGGAAATATTAAAGTTTCAATTCTCGAGGGCGATATTATAGAGGTTATCGATGATGGACGCGGAATACCTGTTGGAATCCATCCAAAATTAAACCTTCCAGCGGTTACTGTTGTTTTTACAGTGCTTCATGCTGGTGGTAAGTTTGGCGGCGGCGGATATAAAGTTTCCGGTGGACTTCATGGTGTTGGATCTTCTGTTGTTAATGCGCTATCTGAATGGCTTGTTGTTGAGATAAAAGATGGTACAAAGATATATCAACAGCGTTTTGAGCGCGGTGTTGCGGTAACTGATTTACAGGTTATTGGTAAAACCGATGAGACAGGTACAAAAGTAAGCTTTAAGGCAGACCATAAGATATTTGAAGAGACTGTATATGAATATGAGATACTTGAAAATAGGCTTCGTGAGCAGGCGTTTTTGAATGCTGGTCTTTCAATTGAACTTATCGATAAGAGAGCTGGCAAAGAGCAAGGTGAGAACCTCTTCTACGAAGGTGGAATTAAGAGTTTTGTAAAGTATCTTCACAAGAAAAAAGGCCTTGAAGGTCTTCATTCCTCTGTAATTTATCTAAATGGAGAGCAGGGAACTGCGACTGCTGAGATTGCACTTCAGTATAATGATAGTTATAACGAGGTTATCCTATCATTTGCAAATAATATAAATACTATCGAGGGTGGTACCCACGAAGTTGGATTTAAAAATGCTCTTACAAGGGTTATTAACGATTATGCAAGGAGCAAAAAGTTTCTAAAAGAGAATGATAAAAACCTCTCAGGTGAAGATGTTCGTGAGGGAATGACCGCTATTGTTTCGGTTAAACTCGAAGAAGCGCAGTTTGAGGGACAGACAAAAGGAAAACTCGGTAACACCGAGATAAGAGGACTTGTTGAGGGTGTTATAAGCGATAAGCTTGGAACCTTCCTTGAGGAAAATCCATCTGTTGCTAAAATAATTTTAGAAAAAGCACTCGGAGCTCAAAGAGCACGAGAAGCGGCACGAAAAGCACGTGAGCAGACAAGGAGAAAATCAGCTCTTGAGGCTGGAAGGATGCCCGGTAAACTCTTTGATTGCCAAGAGACAGATGCTCTTCGCACCGAGTTATATATAGTTGAGGGTGACTCGGCTGGTGGTAGTGCAAAAGAGGGACGCGACCGAAAATTCCAAGCAATTTTACCGCTATGGGGTAAGATGCTAAATGTTGAGAAAGCGAGAATTGATAGGGTTTATGGCAATGAAAAGCTTATGCCTGTTGTAACAGCACTCGGTTGTGGAATTGGTGATGATATAGACCTTTTGAAGATAAGATACGGTAAAGTTGTTATTATGGCGGATGCCGATGTTGATGGAAGCCATATCAGAACACTTCTTCTAACCTTCTTCTTTAGATTCATGCGCCCAGTTGTCGAGGCAGGGCATATATTCATAGCTCAACCGCCGCTATTTAAGATAGCTAAGGGTAAAGAAGTTCGTTATGCTTATGATGATATGCAGAGGGATTTATATATAAGAGAGCTTGAGAGCATTGAAGCTGTTGCGAAAAACAAGATAGATATTCAGCGCTATAAAGGTCTTGGAGAGATGGATGCAGATCAGCTTTGGGAAACTACAATGGATCCAGATAACAGGATTATGCTACAAGTTACTATGGAAGATGCGATAAAAGCTGATGAAACATTCACGATACTTATGGGCGATAAAGTTGCACCTCGTAAAGAGTTTATCGAGAAGAATGCAAAATATGTCAAAGAGCTTGATATATAAGGGAAGAAGAGGAGAATTATGTTTAATGAGGGAAACAAGGTAATTCCTGTAGATATTAAAAAGGAGATGGAGAAATCCTATCTCGCCTATTCTATGTCGGTTATTGCGGGAAGAGCATTGCCTGATGTTCGTGACGGTCTAAAGCCTGTTCACAGAAGAATTATCTATACTATGTACCAAGCGGGACTAACTCCCGATAAAGCTTATAGAAAATCAGCTACCACTGTCGGTGATGTGCTCG
This sequence comes from uncultured Oscillospiraceae bacterium, assembly GCA_964369435.1. Lineage (GTDB taxonomy): Bacteria > Bacillota > Clostridia > Oscillospirales > Ruminococcaceae > CAYJGN01. The sequence goes on from CAYJGP010000043.1 coordinate 5,917, forward strand.
GTTCGTACCATCCACATGGTGATAGCTCGGTTTACGATGCGCTTGTTCGTATGGCGCAGAAATTCTCACTTCGCTACACTCTAGTAGATGGTCATGGAAACTTCGGTTCGGTCGATGGCGATCCACCGGCGGCTTATAGATATACCGAGGCTCGTATGTCTAAAATGGCGTGTGAGATTATTGCTGATATCGAAAAAGAAACTGTAGACTATAAACCAAACTACGACGACTCTAAAAAAGAGCCTGTTGTTTTGCCATCTCGTTTTCCAAACCTATTAGTAAATGGAAGTACCGGTATTGCCGTTGGTATGGCAACAAATATCCCACCGCATAACCTAAATGAGGTTATAGATGGTGTTACAATGCTAATTGATAATCCAGAGGCAAGCGTTTTAGAGCTTATGGATATAATAAAAGGCCCTGATTTCCCAACCGCTGGTATTATTATGGGTCAGGCTGGTATTCGTGCAGCTTACGCTACAGGCCGAGGTAAAATAACTCTTCGTGGTCGTGCCGAAATAGAAGAGTGGAAAAACGATAGATACAGAATTGTTATAACTGAAATTCCATATATGGTAAACAAGGCAAGACTTGTTGAGAATATAGCAGACCTCGTTAAAGAGAAGAGGATTGAGGGTATAACTGATCTTCGTGACGAGTCGGATAGAAATGGTATGTCTATTGTTATCGAGCTTCGTCGTGATGCAAACCCACAGGTTGTTTTAAATAAACTATATACCTATACCCAGCTTCAAGATACCGTCGGTGTTATTATGCTTGCATTATCAAACGGTATCCCAAAAGTTATGACCCTTCGTGAGATGCTTAGCGAATACCTCGATTTCCAAGTTGAGATTATCACAAGACGAGTTACCTATGATCTGCGCCGTGCCGAAGAGAGAAAACATATCCTCGATGGTTTGAAGATAGCGCAGGATAATATCGATAGAGTTATAGCGATTATCCGTGGTAGTAAGGATAATAACGAGTCACGCCCAAAACTTATGGAAGAGTTTTCACTCACCGAAATTCAGGCAAATGCTATTCTAACAATGCAGCTCGGCCGTTTATCGTCGCTAGATAGACTAAAAATAGAAGATGAGCTTGATAGTATCAAGGCAAAAATTGCAGAGTATACCGAAATTCTTGCAGATGATAATAAAATTCGCGGTATCGTTCGTGATGAGCTATCTGAAATCAAGAGAAAATTTGGCGATGAGCGCAGAACTGAAATTCAGGCGGTTTCTGGTGAAGTTGATATTGAAGATCTAATCGAGCGTGAGGACTGCATAGTCACTCTAACTCATTTTGGATATATAAAGCGACAGACTGTTGATAGCTATAGAACACAGTCGAGAGGTGGCGTTGGTGTTACTGCGATGACAACGAGAGAGGACGATTTTGCATCAGAGCTTTTCGTTGCAAATACCCACGATTATATCCTATTCTTTACATCAAAGGGTCGAGTTTTGAGGCTTAAATGCTACGAAATTCCGGCAGCTGCAAGAACAGCTAAGGGTAGCAATATAATAAATCTGCTTCCACTTGAAACAGATGAGAGGATAAAGAGTGTTATAAAAGTTTCAGAGTTTGACGATCAGCATAATCTGATGTTCGTCACGAAAAAGGGAATTATCAAGAGAACGGTTTTATCGCTTTATAATACTGCTCGTAAGGGTGGAATTATCGCTCTCACTGTAGACCCGGATGATGAACTCTGTGCTGTTCGCAAGACAAACGGCAAAAATGAGCTGATTGTTGCTACAAAAAAAGGTATGGCGATTAAGTTCCGTGAAAATGATGTCCGCCTAATGGGCAGACTTGCAAGAGGTGTTAAAGCGCTTAACCTAAAAGATGATGACGAGGTTATAGGTCTTTGCCGAGTTCGTAGTGGTGCAACTCTGCTAACTGTTACCGAAAAAGGACTAGGTAGACGCTCAGATCCAACTGAGTACCGCTTAATTTCAAGAGGCGGTAAGGGTGTTACAAACTACAAGGTAAATGAGAAGAGCGGCGATGTTGCTGGAATTATTATGGTTGATGCAGGTGATGGTATCATTATGATCACCGATGCTGGAATTATAATAAAAATAGAATCGGATAGTATCAGCCGTCAGAGCAGAACAGCTAAGGGTGTTCGTGTTATGAGGGTAGCTGAGGGCAGTATTATCGCAACAGTTGCAAGAACTCCGAAAGAGGACGATAATGCAGATGTTGACGGTGATGTTGAAGATATAGGTGAAACAACACCTTCGGCTGAGGTCTTAGAAACGATAGCAGAAGATGTTTTAGATGAAAAAACAGAGGTTTTAATTGAAGATGAGGAAAATGAAGATGAAGAGAGCTAAATTTTTATTGTTGGTTTTAGTTTTATCGCTTGCAGCTGTGCTTGCGGCTTGTAGCGGTGATAGTTCTGAGAGTAGCAGCTTAAGCGAAGATAGCAACCTTTCAACCCCTGATGAGGGCGGCGATACACAGGGCGATGGCGGAATGGCAGAGCAAGGTGGAGACCCTGTTGGCGGCGGTGTTCAGGTTGTAAATCCGCTTATAGCTTTTGAAACCCTTGAAGAGGCGCAGGCCGATGCTGGGTTTGAGTTTCCGATTGATGAGAGCAAGCTTCCGAGCAGCTTTATAGTTGAGTATTACCAGACTATCGATTCACAGGTTATTGAAATAGCATACGCCGATGATATCGGTATTGAATCGACAAATATAACCTATCGCAAAGGTGCTACCCCTGATATCTCAGGATACTATATGGAAGAAGGATATGAGGTTGAAACTATAACTGTTGCAGATACCGAGATAACTATTAGCACCATGCCAAATGTCACTTCTGTTGCAGAATGGGTGAATGGCGACTACTACTTTGTTATCTATTCATCAAAAGAACTTCCAAGCGATATGATGATACAGTTTATCGAAGCAGCTGTTTAGAGATAGCTTCCCAGAATACACCCACAAAAAAGTAAGCTGACACTTATAAAGTGTCAGCTTTTTTAGTTGTGCTAAATTTTGTTATAATATAAATGAGTTTAGATAATCTTGTAGTTCATTTATAAATCTTGAAAGATGAAATCCATCACAAACTGCGTGATGCACCTGTACTGCGAGTGGTAGAAATATTTTGTTTTCCACTGATGAATATTTTCCCATTGTAAAAATAGGTAGTAGGTGGTCATAGCCTTTTTGTAGGTTTAAATTAAACCCTGTAAAGCTTGTCCAAGGCATACAAGAAACATTAAAATAATTTTTCCCAACCATTGGTTTTGAATTGTTGAAATCTTTTCTGTATTTTAGCATATCATCGTTATATCTATCAATAAACATCTCTAAATCATCAGTATACTCTGTCCATATATTTGTAATTGTCTCTGTTTCGTTATGGAAAACAGTATAGCAGGGGTTTGCGAAGTCATAGTATACGAGATTTTTTTCTTCATATAAATCCATACGAAACTCTTTATGTGAATTAACAATTTTAGATATCGCATAAAGGGTTATCGGGAAAAACTTTTTGTTGTTTGATTTGATAACATTAAAGAAGTTTGTTATATCTAGATTTACTGTCATACTAAATGTGCATGGTACCGTATCGAAATAGTGGTTATAGCTGTTTTTTCTGCTAAAGCTTTGCATATCAATTTTATTAATCATTGTTTATAGCCTCCTAAATTTTATATTTATAGGAGGGCTTAATCATTTGTATCTACCATACTTACCTCCTGGTATCTCCATAATTATATTTTTTTTACTTATCATAAACAACCTTTAAAAATAGTTATTTCAAGAGGAGATATTAATTTCGCTTATCAGCTTGTTGCAAAGGGCTAAAAGTTCATCTTTTTTTGCTCCCTTTAATGTCGCTTCGCATAGAAGCAGCAGAAGATTTTCCTGGTGACTGCTATCGAGATTTGCGGGGATTTTGCCTGCACTCTCTATTAATTCACCTTTTTGTAGATGAGCATCTTTACCATCAACTCTACCGGACGATAAAAGTTGGCTTAAAACACGTCTTGTTTTACTTTTGCTATCATCGCTGTGGTGGGTTGTCTCTTTGTGAAGCAAATCTTCATTTGAAGCTAAATTCTCCGCTTTATCTCTCTGCTCATCGATAAAGCTAAAATCGGTTTTTGAGCTTTCTCTCTGTTGTGCATCATCAGAATGAGCATCTGATTTACTAATAACAGTTGAAATATCAGCTATTTTTGCGCCATGACGCCTGTCAATGTCAATAAAACCCTCTCTTTTAAGTATGGCATAGGTTTTATTTACCGTCATCGTGTTTATCCCTATTTCAGCGGCAAGGGCGCGTACAGTTGGCAGTCTTTGTCCTATTTTTATACTGCCACTCCCTATCCCTAAAATTATTTGGTTTCGCAGCTGTAGATATATTGGAACATCACTGCTCATATCGAGTTTTATTAACATAACTTCACCCCTTTGTATTATTAATCTTAATACAAACAATACTTAGTGTCAATAAATTTATCTAGTTTTATCGACAAAGTTTTGCATACGCTTTTAAGGTTTATAGAAACCATTGAAGTCGGAAAACTTAACTAATTAATGTGATACATTTTTGATAATCTAAAACTTTTGAGTGATATTTTCTATTAATTTGGCGATTTTGCCGATTGTAAATCTTTAGCATTCTACTAATGTATAAAAATATGGCGTTTTTTTGTACACTATCATGAATTGTAAGATTTTTTGAAAAACTGCTCTTATAGCTGTCGAAAATTGTCTGATTTTAAATTTTCAACATTGCGATATGCTCTAAAATAATGATATTTTCTTATATTT
>CAYJGP010000043.1:10732-14120 GCA_964369435.1 uncultured Oscillospiraceae bacterium
TCATAATAATGGTAAAAAATTCAATATCGGAAATATTAATTATTTTTTTGCTTTCTTCGTCCTTTTATATATATTTTGTAAGCTATAGTCTGTTTGATAAATAAGTTAAAGTGTGATAAAATATACCGAATAGATGAGGTGATACTATGCCAATTAATATAAAAAGAGCGCTACCTGCATATGATGCCCTTTTGAAGGAAAACATATTTGTAATGGCAGAGAAGAGAGCTTTCATGCAGGATATAAGACCTCTTGAAATTGCTATTGTTAATTTAATGCCCAAAAAAATAGAAACTGAAATTCAGCTGCTTCGTGTTCTATCGAATTCGCCACTTCAGGTTAATGTTGAGCTTATTAAAATGAGCAGTCATAAGAGCAAAAATACAAGTGAAGAGCATCTAACAACTTTTTATAAAACTTTTGAGGAAGTTTCGCATCGACGCTTTGATGGTATGATTATAACAGGTGCGCCTGTTGAGAATATGAATTTTGAAGATGTTAATTATTGGGAAGAACTCAAAAGTATTATGGAGTGGAGCCGAAACAATGTATACTCTACCTTTCATATCTGCTGGGGTGCGCAAGCAGGCCTTTATTACCACTATGGTGTAAAAAAGTTTGCGCTCGATAAAAAATGCTTCGGTGTTTTTGAGCATAATAATAGAAGTCCTGAGCATCCTCTTCTACGCGGTTTTGATATGAAGTTTTTAGCGCCTCATTCAAGACACACCGAGGTTCGATGTAATGATATCGAGAGTTGCGATAGGCTGTCTCTTCTCTCAGATAGTGAAGAGGCTGGCGCATATATTGTTGCAAACCGAGACGGTAGACGCATTTTCATAACAGGGCATAGCGAATACGATTCATATACTCTTGATGCTGAGTATAAAAGGGATATTGCAAATAATTCCCCGATAGATATACCGAAAAACTACTATCTGAATGACGATCCAAATAGCGATGTGCAAAATCTTTGGAGGGCGCATAGCCATCTGTTGTTCTCAAATTGGCTCAATTATTTTGTATATCAGGATACACCGTATGATCTAAATACCTTGTTGCCTGTTGATGAGTCGGTTTAATTAAATTTAGTGGTGGTTTTAGTAAAGACTAAGGTTTGGTGGGTATTTGGCTGCCCGCCCGCGGCTAAAACGCATATATGCGTTTTGCGCTGACGCGCACGGCGACTTTTAGTCGCCGCCGCGGGCGGGGCAACCCAGAGAGGCGCTCGAATTCAAGAGCTTTATAATAACTCTGAAAAATCTAGAACTCGAAACCAATTATTAAGCACAAAATGAAAACACAGCGTAAACTAAAGGCACTTTAAAAGTTGTACCTAGTGCTACAATAAAACCTAAAACTTATAAAACCAAGACCCATAGAGTATAAGCATTGCAAATCCTAAATCCTTCTGCCAAAAGCTGATCTGTAGAATTTTTTCTGCTAATTCCAGATAAAACGCTAAAACAGATAAAATTTAGTAACCAGAGGTATCTTATGGAAATTAAAAAAAGACGAAACCCGATAATTTCTAGTTGTATCGAATTTTCTATAGTTATTTTTATTGTTGCCGTTTTGGCGGCTGTAGTTTTTGTGCAGTATATTTTAATTATAGCAATAGTAGCGGCTGCTTTAATGGCATCGGTATCAATTTATCTTATGCTAAACTTTAGAAGGTACGCTATAAAGATAGAAAACGGAATTATGGTTGTGTTATCGGGTGTAATGTTTAGAAATAAAAATACAATTAAAATTTCTGCACACTCATCAAGTGTCACGATAAAAACGCCGATTTCACGCATTTTTTCAGTAGTTTCGGTGATTTTGTTCTTTCAAAGCGGTATTTTTATCATATATTCTATCGATGAATCAGATGCAAAAGCAATAACTGAGCGAATGGAGGAGGGCATAGATGAAGATAAAACCTCACTTTTTGACCACCTACTATAAGCTGCCAAGCAGTATATGGATACTGGCTATTCCTACTGCACGTATAGTTTTGTCGTTTTTGTTTAGCCTTTCTTTAATTGAATACTTAAAGCTGCTTTGGATAGACATACTTTTTCTAACAGCTGTTTTTCTACTTGCTTACTTTCGATATCGTTTCTTATCTATCGATATTGAAAATAACAGCTTGATGATTAGAGAAGGGGTAATTATACGCAAGGTGACCGTTGTGAGACTGTCAGAGATTGAATATATAACCCAGTCGAAAAATCCGATTTTATCGCTATACAACACGAGCAATTTAAGGTTCTATATAAATGCACCACTACGAGGAAGTCCAATTTTGGATATTATCTTAAAGGATATTGAGGTCGAAAAAATACCTATAAAAGTTCCAAAAGGTGAAAAATACCAAAGTAAAGTAATTGATCTTTTGAAATACAGCATTATAGAGGCAAATCCACTAACAGGGCTTTTTCTTGCATATTCGGTAATTTCTGTTGTGTCGGATATTATAGGCACCGACTACAGCGTATATTTTACTGAAGGGTTTCATATGTTCTCAAGCATTATAGCTATAGTTATTCCGCCATTTGTCGCTGTTGTGCTATCGATATTTGCTTTTGGATACCTTATTTCTCTTATATCCTTTATAAATTCACTCTACAATTTTCGTGAAAAGAAAGACGGTACACTACTAAGCTTTAAATATGGGCTTATCTGGTGGACGAAAGCGACAACTAGCGAGAGTGCTATAGTTTGTGAGAGCAGTAAATGTGGGTTTTTTGGAGCTCTTTTCTCGGTTTGGGGAGATGGGTATGACCTGCGGACAACGAAAAAAAGACTGCTCAAAATCGATTCAACACCGCCGCCGAAAAACGGCGCGCGCCCTTCAATTTGGGGGATTTATCTCTATCTGCGTGCACCGCTAATTTTGATAGGAGTTATAATACTCTGCTACCTATTACTGCCACTATTTTCACTAATGGTTTTACAGATAGAAAACACTCTTTTTATAGCTTCTGTTTTTTCTATTTATTTTCTTTGTATGAGAATTCTGCTATTTTTAAAGTCGAGGTTAATAATAAACGAAGATGAAGTTGTTGTGGTTTCTGGGAGATGGTTGTCGTTTGATTACAGGCGGATTGAGAAAAATCAAATTTACCGTATAAAAGAGGGTAGCAGCCCATTTATGAGACAGAAAAAGTTTTACAACTACGAAATTTACACACATGGAGCAAAACCTGCATTTCTTTATGCAGTTAAAAAGGATACTGAGAGCGAATAGAGTTTTGAGATAATGCTTTAGATGGAAGTTTAGATGCAACATTTATGCGAGTTTGCGCGAATCTGCTCTATATCTTCTAAACCATGAAATTTTGGTATGTATTTTAGAAGAGCGTTTCGATAATGCGTAAAAATTTTCTGTAAGTGTGGGGTA
>CAYJGP010000044.1:0-13658 GCA_964369435.1 uncultured Oscillospiraceae bacterium
ACCGGGCACCTGTTCTAAATCTTCGATTTAGGAAACAGGTCGTGTTATTTATATTTAAGTCAGACTATAAAACAGCTCTAAAAACTCAGTCTTAACCTCGCTAAAACTTCGAAGAGAAATATCAATATCATCTGGTATATGAGGATCTCTATCAAAAGGTATGCTTTTCATCAGATTATTCATCTCATGAATTAAAACATCGTCATCAATAGCCTTTAACATTGCTTTTTCTTCGGTTGTAATATTGCTGCCGAGGTACTTTTCATATATTTTGCTCTGCAAATTATCTTCAATATCGAGATAGTTTTGTAGATGCGCCTTAACTGGTCTTATTATATCGGCAATATAACCTTCGCTCGCATCATGTAGAAGGCATATAAGCTGTAGTCTTTTTGGGTAGTTTCGCGATTTTGCAAGCTTTGCGCAGTTTACTGCATGTTGTGCCACCGAATAGAAATGAAAAACATGTCCGTTTGCACGGCAGATAAGAGATAGCGCGTGAGCGATATCGTTTATCTCTATAAGATTGTTATCGGGATTAATCGGATCAAACTGCAAGCCACTCACCGTGGTCATCGTTTTAAAAACAAGATCTTTATTATCGCTGAAAACTATATTTTCCATAAATTTACTCCAAATTAATTAACGGTTTAATTAAACCCACAGCTTATAATCTAAAATTCCACTTGAAAAAATACCTAAACATAGATGTTATATGATGAAAAAGCAGCTTTTTATTGCGTTTGCTCTCTCGGTTATAGCCGTGAACTACAGTCGTTTTTGAAAAGTAGAATACTTTTCCAAATTTCGAAGCTTCTCGAGACAGATCGGCATCTTCAAAATAGATAAAATAGCGTTTATCAAAGCCGCCAAGTTTTTTGTAGACATCAGTTTTTATAGCGAAAAAGCATCCGGTGCAAAACTGAACTTCTCTTGTTTCGTTTACATCGCCATCAAGGTCTAGATATCGAGCTCTTGTTTTTTTCATAACTGTTGGGAGATACCTGTTTGCAAGTAGATATTTAAATTTCGGATGCAGTTTCGGTACTTGTTGGACAGTACCATCGATATTAAGTACCTTTACTGTGCTCATAACAATTTTGTTATCACTGCTAAAAAAAGCAGTTAAGTCAGATATGCTGCTCTCGTTTATAGATACATCGGGATTTATAACAAAGTGAAGATCACTTTTAAGGTATGGCAGAGCGCAGTTGTGCCCTTTGCCAAACCCTAGGTTTTCGCTGTTTTCAATAAGCTTAAAACTAAAATCTGTCCCGACTAACATATCCTTTTGTTCTTTTAATGAATTATTATCAACAACGAAAATTTCGGTATCGGGACTATATTTATTTATCTGTGAGATAAGACTTAAGGTGTCCAGGCTATTATTGAAGTTTACTATCGAGACTGAAATTTTTTTATCCATACTATCACTTCCAAAATATCAGAGACTTGTGCTTTAATGTTAGTTTAACTTTGCGCTTAAGTATAGTTTTGTTATATAGTGCTCTGTTATCACCGCAAAACCTTGAAAAATCGTTTTTGAAAATTCTAAAACGAATTTTGGCGGCCTCTTTGCTCATCTTGCCATTATCGCTAAAATCAGGCGTTATAGAACTTTCAAGGACATCGATTTTTCCGCCTTTTGCTTTGACATCACGCAGAAAATTGTGGTCTATATAGTCGAGGAAATAGTTTTCATCATACCGATAATCTTTGAAAAAATCAAGGTTTATAGCCATTCCAGTATTTATTCCAGTGAGCTCGGTTTCAGAAATATCTTTCACGTTTTGAGCCCTTTGAACGTAACCGTCACGGATAATAGATGGTGATAAAAGTCCGATATCATCTTTTATTGTTGGAAGAAAAACAGTTTTGTTCTTGTGAACACTGCTTTTTAGCTTGAAAAGATAATCTTTATCGACTATGCTATCATCGTCAAACAAACAGATATAGCCATCTTTACCGTCAAGGCAGGCGATAGCTTTGTTGTAGGACTTTGAGAGTCCGAGATTTTTTTCATTTGCAATATAGTGGATATTGTTTTTTTTACAATACTCTTCGTTTTTGCTGTTATTGCTATTATCAACAATAATAATATAAAACCCCATACCTTTAATTGAGGCTAGAGTTTTGCTTTCTTCTATTTCCTTGTTATAGATAACAACTACTGCGTAAAAATCCATAAAATTATTCCTATTATTTTTTTAGTAAAAGCGCTAATAAAATCTGAATACGCCATTTTAGCTTTGTTAAGAGACTGGTTTTATTAATTCCAGTAGCGGTGTTTTGATGTCTTCTGTAACTGATTAGTTTTTTCTCCAAACGGACAATTTTCCCGTTTTTAATAGCTTTGAGAGCTAGAAACCAGTCGTGCATCGGAACATTTGGCATGGGAATGGAGCTTCTTATAAATTCGCCATTAAAAGCTAGGGTACATCCGATAAAAGAATTTTTAATGATATTTTTAAATAGGCTGTTATAATTTCCATACAGGTTATAAATACTGTTTTTAACACTCAACTGCTCATCAACTATATCACCATCATGTGTGCACATCAAGATATCTTCTTCAAAGGCTTTTCTAATCATATTCAGTTTATCAGGATGCCAAATATCATCTTGGTCGGATAGGACGACTATATCGCCGGTTGTATAACCGATAGCATGTTCGAAATTTTTCACAACTCCAACACCTGCACCCAAAACAACCTTTACTGCGAAAAGCTTGTTTTTAGAAAAATCCTCTGCAATTTTATAGGTATTATCAGTTGAAGGGTCAACTGAAATAATAAGTTCATCACAAGGCAATAGCCCAACAGCAATGCTATCGAGCTGCTCTTTTATATATTTCTCGCCATTATAGGCTGCAAGGGCAACCGAAATTTTCATTTTAAAGCACTTTATTATCAGCAACTTTATGGAGATGTTCGCCATAAGGAGACTTGCCGTACTTCTGTGCTGATTCGATTAGTTTTTCGCGGTTTATCCAACCTTTGCGGTAGCCAATTTCCTCAGGGGCTGAAATTTTAATGCCTTGTCTTTTTTCAATCATCTGAACAAACTGAGTAGCCTCTGCAAGACTATCCATAGTGCCTGTATCGAGCCATGCATAGCCACGTCCAAGCAACTTGACATCAAGTGTGCCATCTTCGAGGTAAATTCTATTAAGGTCAGTTATCTCAAGCTCGCCTCTAGCTGATGGTTTAAGGTTTTTCGCGTACTCGACAACTCTTTTATCATAGAAATAAAGACCTGTTATACAATAGTTTGATTTTGGGTTAGCAGGTTTTTCTTCAACAGAGAGGACTTTTCCGTTTTCATCAAACTCAACAATACCAAATCTTTCAGGATCTTCAACGTGATAGCCGAAAATAGTTGCTCGGCCTTTATTTTCTGCGGCCTCTTTTAAAACTTCTGAGAATCCATTACCATAGAAAATATTATCGCCAAGAACCATAGCACATTCATCATCGCCGATAAACTCTTCGCCCAATATAAATGCTTGTGCAAGTCCATCTGGTGATGGTTGAACTTTATAAGAAAGATTTATTCCAAACTGACCACCATCACCGAGTAGCTTCTCGAAATTTCCAATATCAACAGGAGTTGAAATAATAAGTATATCCCGTATCCCCGCAAGCATTAGAGTTGATAGCGGATAGTAGATAAGTGGTTTATCATAAATGGGAAGCAACTGTTTGCTTGTTATCATAGTAAGTGGGTAGAGGCGAGTTCCACTGCCGCCTGCAAGAATTATACCTTTCATAAAAACCTCCAAAGTTTGTTTTCTTAAATTATATACAATTTTTCCGTATTTTTCAATTGTTTTTAATATTTCAGTTTTAAACCAAAAAAATAATAAGAATTTCAAGTTTTTTGTAACAACTTACAGTTGAAAACTATTCTAAAAGATGATAAAGTGTATGTAGTGATAATACAACTGTATTTGAGGTGAGAACATTGAGTCGAAATTTAGTAGTTGTTGACAGTTCGGTTTTGCCATCTGTTTATATAAAAGTTTTAGAAGCAAAGAACCTTTTATCAAAAGGGAAAGCTAGTAGTTTAGCGGCAGCAGCGAAGATGGTAGGCATTTCAAGAAGTGCACTGTATAAATATAAAGACTCGGTTTTCAGCTATTCACAAGATGAAAACAGGGTGTCAACTCTATTTTTAACAGTTGTAGATGAGCAGGGAATCCTCTCGAAAATACTCTCAATCTTCACTTTGCACAATGCGAATATCTTAACAATTAATCAGAATATTCCAGCAGATGGTGTTGCAGGTGTTTCTATCTCTTACAGACAGAGCGAAGATGAGGATTTAAGGCTTGAAGAAGCGCTTAAAAGTTTGAGCGGTATAATTAAAGTTAAAAGAATAGGGTAGGTGTTTTATGGCAAGTGTTGCGTTGTGTGGACATGGAATTGTCGGCAGTGGTGTTGCGGAAGTATTAATAGAGAGAGCTGATAGTTTTGAGAAAAAGTGCGGCGAGAAGCTGTACCTAAAATCAATTTTAGATATTGTTGACTTTAGTCACCTCTCTTATGGCGATAGATTTGTTAAAGATTTTGCAGTGATTGAAAATGATCCTGAGATCTCAGTGGTTGTTGAGTGTATTGGCGGCGCTACCTTCGCTTATGACTTTGTGAAAAGGGCAATTATGGCAGGTAAGAGCGTTGTTACAAGCAACAAAGAGCTTATTGCAACAAAAGGGGCAGAGCTTTTATTGCTTGCACGAGAGAAAAAGGTAAAACTCTACTTTGAAGCGAGTGTTGGCGGCGGTGTACCTATTATAAGACCGATGAACCAGTGCCTTGCGGCGAATGAAATTTCGGAGATTTTAGGTATAGTGAACGGTACTACGAATTATATCCTAACAAAGATGAAGGACGATGGTATAAGCTTTGAAGAGGCTTTAGATGAAGCGTTTAGGCTTGGATACTCTGAACGAAGCGACTATAAGGCGGATGTTGAGGGAGAGGATTCAAGAAGAAAGATTTCAATTTTAGCCTCTCTGGCGTTTGGGTCTCATATCTACCCTGAAGATATCTATTGCGATGGTATAACTTCGGTTACAAAATCAGATATGGAAGTTGCGGACAAACAAGGATATAGCATCAAACTTATTGCTATGTCGAAAAAAGGTGAAGACGGTAAAGTTTTTGCAGGAGTTGCGCCTATGTATCTCCCTGTTGATAATCAGCTAGCATCGGTATCCGATGTCTTCAATGGCATTTTGATAAATGGCGATGTTATAGGGGATGTTATGTTTTATGGTAGAGGAGCAGGCAAACTGCCAACGGCATCGGCTATAGCGGCAGATATTATTGATATCGTTAAAAGTCACGGTAAGAGCAGACGGATATTCTGGGAAGATGAGAAAAAAGAGTTTATCGGCGATTTTCTTGATTTGAGTATAAAGCTTGCAATTCGTGTTTCAAAGAGCGAGTCGGCAACAAAAAGCATTGAAGATATTTTTAATGTCTACGAACTTTCATCGACAAAAGATGAATATTTTGTTATTGCAAATAAAGATAGCGGAAAGAATCATCTTGCCAATATAGAAGAGCTAAAGAGAAAAGAAAATGTAATTTCGCATTACTTTATCTGTGGTGAGAGCGATGATTGAGATTAAAATACCGGCAACAAGCGCAAATCTCGGCGCTGGTTTTGATAGCCTTGGTATAGCGCTTACTATGTATAATAAAATTTGGCTAAAAGAGTGTGATAGTGTTGATATAGCTTCTGTCGATGGTAGTCGGCAACCAAATGATAAGATGAACTTAATTTATAAGACAGTTGAGTTTGTATACGACCATTTTGGAAAGAAGCTACCAGGGCTATTTATAAGGCAGAAGAACGATATTCCGTTTACAAGAGGACTTGGAAGCAGTAGCGCTTGTATAATTGGCGGTTTACTTGGAGCAAACCACATGCTGGGAAACCCCCTTGACAAAAAGGGGATAATAGATATAGCGGCTAAAATGGAAGGGCACCCTGATAATTCAACGCCAGCTCTGCTCGGTGGGTTTGTAGCTTCTGTTTATGACGGCAATGAGGTGCATTGCATAAAAAAAGAAATTCAAAAAGATATAGATTTTTATGCTTTCATTCCAGCTTTTCCGCTCTCTACTGAGAAGGCAAGGGCGGCGGTGCCAAAAACTCTATCGCTTTCAGATGCTATCCATAATCTATCAAGAGCTTCACTGTTTTCGATATCCATCCAAACAGGTGCCTACCACAACTTAAAGGTTGCTTGTCAAGATAAGCTTCATCAACCGCATAGACTTCCGCTAATAGAGCACGGTAGCGATATTATCGATATCAGTTATGATGAGGGAGCTTATGCATCGTATATAAGCGGTGCAGGATCGACTATAATGAGTATTGTAGATGATAACGATTTAGGATTTGCAAATAGAGCGGCAGAAAAGATGGCAAAAGCAGGGATAAATAAATACAATATAGTAAAACTAAAAGTTGATAACACAGGCGCAACACTAAAAGAAGTTGATAGGAGTTTTGATTAACTTAATATCATAAATAAGCATAAACCATACCATAAAGGGCAGTTGCAGTGAATAATGAAAATATAAAGTTTGCAAAATAAGTCATAGTTTTCATTTTCACTTTTAGTTTTCACTCTACGTGTTATACACGTGGCTGTAAGCAAAGAAAAGGAGAATAATATGGGTCTTGTAGTAATGAAATTCGGCGGAACTTCGGTAGCCGACGGAACAAGGATTTTAAATGTTGCAAGTATTGTGACAAAGTCCTACAAAGAGGGGAACAACGTAATTGTTGTTGTTTCTGCGCAGGGGGATACAACTGATGATTTAATTGAAAAAGCTGGAGAAATAAGCTCAAATCCAAGTAAGCGGGAGATGGATATGCTCCTAGCAACTGGTGAGCAGATATCAGCGTCACTTCTTGCAATGGCAATAGAGAATATGGGGTATCCGGTAAAGAGTCTTACTGGTTGGCAAGCGGGATTTAAGACCGATAGTACACATGGAAATGCACGTATAAAAACGATAGACACCGAGAGAATTGATAACGAGATTGCAAAGAAAAACATAGTTATCGTCTGTGGTTTTCAGGGGATTAACAAGTATGACGATATCTCAACTTTGGGACGTGGTGGCAGCGATACGAGTGCAGTTGCGCTTGCAGCGGCGTTTAGAGCAGATGTCTGCAAGATTTTCACCGATGTAGACGGTGTTTACACAGCGGACCCAAGGTTTGTTAAAACAGCGGTTAAACTCGATGAGGTAACTTATGATGAGATGCTAGAGCTCGCTTCGCTAGGCGCTCAGGTACTACATAATCGCTCAGTTGAGATGGCTAAAAAATACAATGTAGATTTAGAGGTGCTATCGAGTCTTACCGGTGCACCAGGGACAAAAGTCAAGGAGGTTATTAAAGTGGAAAAACTGTTGATAAAAGGTGTTGCGAAGGATAATAACGTAACGAGAATATCGGTTATAGGTGTTCCCGATCAACCAGGTATTGCATATAAAATATTTGCACTACTCGCATCAAAGAAGATAAATGTAGATATAATTTTGCAGTCGGTTGGACAGGATAATACACAGAATATATCGTTTACTGTTCCAAAAACAGAGGGCGATAATGCAAAAGCAATACTAATGGATAATATGGAAAGTCTTCAGGCTACTGAAATAACACTAAATAATAAAATATCAAAAGTGTCGATAGTCGGCGCTGGAATGCAATCAAATCCCGGTGTTGCTTCAAAGATGTTTGAGGCACTCTTCGAGGCAAATGTAAACATCCGTATGATTTCAACAAGTGAGATTAAAATCTCAGTTCTTATCGATTTAGAGGATGCAGACAGAGCGGTTTCAGCTATACACGATGCATTTTTAAACAAAGCTTAAACTTTTCCTTTTAACACTGGTTAATTAATTAAAGTTGTGATAAAATAAATAGGTTACAGTAAACTGTAGCCTATTATTTTTATGAGGTGAAATATGGAGAGCAGACTTGTACGAGATAAGATAGCGAATGGTGTGCATTTTTCGGCACTTAGGACTGATAAATTTAAAACCGAGCGGATTTTTATAAATATATTTGCAAAACTCGATAGAAAAACTGCTGCAAAAAATGCGGTTGCACTCTCGGTGCTTCGAAAAAGAAGTGCAGACTATGACAGTCTATATAAACTTAACAGAAAGCTTGCATCTCTTTATGATGCGGACCTTTTCACAACTATCCGAAAGCTCTCGAACTATCAGGTACTGACTATTGCATATAGCGGAATCGATGATAGATATACCCTTGATGGTGAGAGTGTCTTAAATGAAGGGGCAGAGCTTTTAACATCGCTTTTGCTAAACCCGAAAACAGAAGATGGAGCATTTGATGAAGATGATCTTAAAATAGAGAAAAATGCGCTTATTGAGCAGATTGAGAGCGAGCAGAGCGAGAAGCGCAG
Source organism: uncultured Oscillospiraceae bacterium (assembly GCA_964369435.1). Lineage (GTDB taxonomy): Bacteria > Bacillota > Clostridia > Oscillospirales > Ruminococcaceae > CAYJGN01. The sequence continues at coordinate 8,459 of CAYJGP010000044.1, forward strand.
CTATGTTTTAAAAAGACTTAACGAGTTAATGTTTAAAGATAGTGAATTTGGCGTTAATAGGCTTGGAGAGATCGAAGATATTGAGAGTATAACTGCAGAAAACTGCTATCAAGCATATAAAGATTTTATCGGTAGCGCTGCAATAGAGATAATTTATCTTGGGAATAGTGATAGCGGTGAAATAAAAGAATTATTTGCAAAAGCTTTTGGTGAAATAAAAAGAGAAGATAATCAAATAACCAAAACAATGCCGTCACATGTTATACGGGACTGTAAACTTACTGAGAATATCGAAGTTTCACAGAGTAAGCTCGCACTTGGGTTTAAAGTAGAAGAGGGTATAATTGAAAATCAGGCTGCGGCTATGTCGGTAGCGACAGTTATGTATGGTGGAAAGCCGGTTTCGCTTCTGTTTAAGAATGTTCGTGAGCGACTTAGCCTATGCTACTACTGCGCTGCAAGGTATGATAACTCGAAAAACACAGTTGTTGTAGACAGTGGAATTGAAAAAGAGAATAGAGATAAGGCGGAGAGTGAAATCCTCTCACTGCTCGATAGTATAAGAGCTGGCGATTTTACCGATGAGGATATAAAGAGTACAGTTATGTTTTTAGAAACGAATTACAAAGCGAGCAACGATTCACTTGTTTCTTTGGAAAGCTGGTATCTAAGCCGGATACTTGAAGGAGAAATCATCACACCTGAAGAGCAATACGAGAGAGTTTCAAGGGTTACAAAAGATGATATTATGAAGGTTTATAAGAAATTAGAGTTTGACTCAGCATATTTCTTAACATCAAATGAGGAGGTTTAATATGGAGAAGGTTTATATAGAAAAACTCGATTTAACCTACTACAAAAAAACTCTAGACTGCGGTCTTGCGGTTTATCTTTGCAGTGATGATAGATTTACGAGTAGCTATGCGCTTTTTGGCACAGACTATGGCTCGATTGACAACTGCTTTAAGCTTGAAGACGAAGATGAGTTTACAACTGTCCCAGACGGTATTGCTCACTTTTTAGAGCACAAGCTTTTTGAAAGTCCGGACCATGATGCATTCGAGCTTTTTTCAAATATCGGAGCAAATTCAAATGCCTATACCTCATTTGACAAAACTTGCTACCTTTACAGTGCAGTAAATGATTGGGATAAGAGCCTTGAGATACTACTTGATTTCGTTCAAAACCCATATTTTACAGATAAAACGGTTGAAAAAGAACAGGGGATCATAGCTTCTGAAATCAAGATGTACGATGATCATCCAGGCTGGCAGGTTTCATTTAGTCTGCTTGGTAACCTGTACCATGACCACTCGGTCAAAACAGATATTGCCGGAACGGTTGAGAGCATAAGTAAGATAACACCGGAGCTTTTATATCGTTGCTACAATGTTTTTTATAGTGCAAAAAATATGTGCCTTGTTTTATCGGGCAATTTTGATGTGGATAAAGCATTTGAGATTATTGAAAAAGAGATAAAGTTTAAAGATGCCAAAGCACTCGAGAGAAAATATGCCGACGAAAAACGTGAGATTGTTCGCGGTTACAGTGAGAAAAAGCTACCGGTAATGCTACCGCTTTTTGCGCTTGGATTTAAAGAGGTGCCGGATAGCGAAGAAGTGGCTCTTCGTGGTCAGATAATAAACTCGATGATTTTAGATATTGCTGTAAGCAGTTATTCAAAACTATACTGCGATATGTATGAGCAGTCACTGCTCTCAAATTCACTCGGGACAGAGGTTATGTTTGGCAGAGGATATCTTGCAAACATTATCGAGGGCGAGAGTAAGAATGTTGCAGAGGTAGTGCAAAGGATACACGAAAGATTTGCAGATATGCGCCAAAATGGCATAGATGAAGAGGATTTTCAAATTGCTAAAAAGAGTGTTTATGCAAATATAGTTAAAAGTAGTGCGTCAGTTGAGGCAATTGCACGAAATATAATGGCTGCCCACTTTGAAAATTATCTGCTTGAAGAGGAGCTATCTATTATTGCGAATATTAAAAAAGAAGAGCTTGAAGAGCGGCTTCAAACTAGCTTCTTAAAAGAGTTTAGCTCGGTTTCGGTCGTAAAAGAATAGGAGTATTAAAATGGATATAGTTTCTTTTCCAAATCTCGGGCTTGAAATTCCCGTTTCAGCAGTAGCGTTTGAGGTTTTTGGATTAAAAGTTCACTGGTATGGCCTAATTATTGCAACAGGGGTTTTGCTCGCGATTATCGTCTCCTATTACCTAACAAAGCACTACCCAAAAGTTGAAAAAGACCCGTTTATCGATGGTGTGTTGGTATCAGTTACCTGCGGGTTTATAGGTGCGCGAATATATTATGTTATCTTTTCGCTTGATATGTATAAAGACAACTGGCTTGATGTGTTTAAGTTTTGGGAGGGCGGACTTGGCATCTACGGAGGTGTAATCGGCGCTGCAATAGCGGCGGTAATCACATGTAAAATACGTAAAGTTGATTTCCCTTCATTTGCCGATCTTGGCGCTATAGGACTTCTTATCGGCCAGACGATGGGCCGTTGGGGCAACTTCTTTAATCAAGAGGCGTTTGGCAATAACACCGAATCGCTTTTCGGTATGACGAGTGATAAAATCTCAGCATATCTCGAAAGAAATCAAGCGAGTCTTGAGGCTATGGGTACAGTGGTTGACCCAAACCTCCCTGTACATCCGACATTTTTATATGAATCTGTCTGGTGTTTTATAGGCCTTTTAATTGCACTTACAATGGTGAAAAGGCGCAAATTTAACGGTCAGGTTTTTTCCTTTTATATAGTTTGGTACTCATTTGGTCGATTCTTTATCGAGGGCCTTCGTACCGATTCACTTATGATAGGCTCACTTAAAGCATCGCAGATAGTTGCTGTTATTGGGGTGGTTGCTGGAATTGCGGTGCTTATCCTCGGTAGGCGACGTGCAAAAGCAATTGGACTAAAACCGCTAACAGATGGCGCTGTTTTGGATGAGTCTGCAGAAAAAGCTGAAGTTGAAATTGTTTCTGCGGAAAGTAGCGTTGATGAAGATAAAAATGCTACAGGTGAAGTTATTTCTAAGGAAACAACGATAGATGAAATTAAAGAAATAACAGATGAAACAACAGAAGAGGCTACAGAAGAAGCAGGTGAGGAGAAAATATGATTATCGATGGTAAAGCGGTTGCGAAATCTGTGAAAGAGGCGGTTAAAGGCGGTGTTTCTGCTCTAAACGCAGAGAATATCTCGGTAACTCTTGCGGTGGTTTTAGTCGGAGACGATCAAGCTTCTGATGTTTATGTTAAGAATAAAAGCAGGGACTGCGAAGAGGTTGGAATTATCTCTAAAGAATATCGCCTTAAGGCAGAGACTAGCAGAGAAGAGCTTTTATCATTAATTGATAGCTTAAACAGCGATGAAACTGTTGATGGAATTCTCGTGCAGCTGCCACTACCGCCACACCTTGATGATAAAGAGATTATAAATGCCATCGACCAAAATAAGGATGTAGATGCCTTTCATCCGTCGAATGTCGGCAAAATTATGATAGGGGACTACACCTTTCTCCCTTGTACACCTGCTGGTGTTATCGAGCTACTCGAGAGTTATAATATCGAAATCGAGGGGAAAAACTGCCTGATTATTGGACGAAGCAATATAGTGGGTAAGCCGATGGCTATGCTTATGCTTGAGCGAAATGCAACGGTTACCATAGCACACAGCAGAACTAAAAACCTCGCAGAAATATCAAAGCAAAGCGATATAATAATTGTAGCGATTGGCAGATCGAAGTTTTTGAGTGCCGATATGGTACGAGATGGAGCTGTTGTTATCGATGTTGGGATTAACAGAGATGAAAATGGCAAGCTTTGTGGAGATGCTGATTTCGAGTGTATCAAAGATATAGCATCGTATATTACCCCAGTCCCTGGTGGCGTTGGTCCGATGACACGTGCGATACTTATGAAAAATACCCTAACAGCGGCTAAAATGCGAAAAAAGATTGACAAAATATAGGGTATGTGATAATATATTAAAGCCGCATATTGCAGGTTTAAGTGTGAAAACCACCTGAGGTAGCGAGACTTTACAAAAAAAGGAATGAAAAGAATGTACGCAATTATCAAAACAGGCGGAAAGCAGTATAAAGTTTGCGAAGGCGACGTTATATACATCGAGAAGCTTGAAGCTGAAAACGGAACAGAAGTTGTTTTTGACGAAGTTTATGCAGTAGGCGAGGCTGACAAACTAAATGTTGGAAGTCCTTTCGTTGCAGGAGCTAAAGTAACAGCAACAGTTGAGAAGAGCGCAAGAGGCAAAAAGATAACAGTATTTACCTACCGCTCAAAGAAAAACTCGAAAAGAAAAATGGGTCACAGACAGCCATATACTAAAGTGACTATAAACAAAATAAACGGATAATAAAAATTTAAATTAAAGCTGAGGTGGAATTAAAATGGCACATAAAAAAGGTGTTGGTTCAACAAAGAACGGTAGAGACAGTGAGTCGAAACGTCTTGGTGTTAAAAGAGCAGACGGTCAGTTTGTTTTAGCGGGAAATATCCTCGTTCGCCAGAGAGGTTCACACATTCATGCAGGTAACAACGTAGGCAAAGGTAGCGACGATACATTATTTGCACTAGTTGACGGCAAAGTGCGTTTTGAGCGCATGGGTCGTGACCGCAAGAAAGTTTCAGTTTACTCAATAGAGAACTAATTTAGCGATAGTACCATTATGGTACACGTTTGATTTTTCTGAGTAAATATGTTTTAAACTCTGACACCCGAGGTTTTACCTCGGGTGTTTTTGGTAATAAAGGATGGATTAAATGTTTGTAGATGTTGCAAAAATATCTGTAAAAGCGGGTAAGGGCGGCGATGGTGCCGTTTCATTTCACCGCGAAAAATATGTAGCGACAGGGGGACCTGATGGAGGAGATGGCGGAAAAGGCGGAAATATCGTCTTTTTAGTTGATGATAATCTCTCAACCCTTATAGAGTTTCGCTATAAAAAGAAATATACAGCGCAGGTCGGTGAAAATGGCGGTGCGAAAAACTGTTCAGGTAGAGGTGCGAAAGATTTAATAATAAAAGTGCCTCGCGGAACACTTGTTAAAGATGCGGCCACTGGCAGACTGCTCGCTGATATGTCGAGCGATGAGCCGACTATCATAGCAAAAGGCGGAAAAGGTGGAGCTGGAAATCAGCATTTTGCAACCCCG
>CAYJGP010000045.1:0-13588 GCA_964369435.1 uncultured Oscillospiraceae bacterium
ATTAACCTATTTGTGTTAAGTATACAGCTCCGTGTAATCATAGGAATACTAATGCTTATGATTATATTCTCACCCATAGGCGATTTCCTCGGGGGTCTTGTATCCGATATGATGTACGAGATGGAGTTTCTATTAACGACTCTTGGTCGGTAAAAGGAAGGGATACGGATGGCAGCAGATTCAAAGACCGAAAAAGCCACGCCCAAAAAGCGGCGAGACGAACGAAAAGAAGGTAATATTTTTCAAAGTAACGATATAGTTACTGTAACTTTTGTCTTTGTCGCATTTTATTCACTAAGCCTTTTGGCACCAGCTATAGTCACAACAGTATCGGACTTTTTCGTTAGATTCATCTACCTTTCAAACAATATAGTTGAGCTCACTCCAAGCACAGTGACTTCGGTCGGATATGAGTTTGCAAAAGCGGCAGCGCAGATTATATTGCCTTTTGCCCTTATCTGCATGTCGGTAGGAATTGTAATGCACGGTATCCAAACAAAATTTCTATTTACAGCAAAAAATTTCTACCCAAAATTTTCAAGACTATCACCTATGCAGGGAATAAAGAAGATATTTTCACTAAAGAACGCTGTTGAACTTGTAAAAAACATGATTAAAGTAGCGATACTTGTTTTGGTAGTATACAATATCCTAATCGGCATTTCAGGACAAGTTGTGAGAACTATGGATATGTCGCTTGAAAACAGCGTTGTATATGCATTCGACAGGGTTATAAACCTGATATTCACAGTAACATTGATATTTACCGTAATCGCCTTTTTCGACTACCTCTACCAGCGCTGGGAATATGAGCGCAAGATTAAGATGTCGAAGCAGGAAGTTAAGGAAGAATATAAACAAACAGAGGGTAATCCCGAGATTAAATCTAAGATAAAAGAGATGCAAAGGGTGCGTGCTCGAAGCCGTATGATTCAAGCTGTTCCATCGGCGGACGTTATTATCAGAAACCCGACGCACGTAGCTGTTGCATTAAAATATGATACAGAGAAAAACGGCGCACCGATAGTTTTAGCAAAAGGTGTGGACGAGCTTGCAATGCGAATTATAGATGTTGCAACCAAGCACTCTGTAGCAGTAGTTGAAAACATTCCGCTAGCAAGAGCTATCTATGCCGAAACGGAAGTTGGCAGAGAGATTCCAGCTAAGTATTACAGTGCGGTTGCAGAAGTCCTTGTCTATGTATATAGACTTAATAATAAACTAAGGAGGAGCGATGAAAAGAATTCTTGATAACGCGGTAGCGATTTTCGTGGTTATTGTTGTGTTACTCATAATAATACCGATGAATCCGCTTATGCTTGATATATTAATTATCATAAATATCGCAATCTCTATGATCATACTTCTTATCAGTATGAACATACGAGCTCCTCTTGAATTCTCGATTTTTCCCTCTCTTCTATTAATTACCACCCTATTCAGGCTTGGTATTAACGTTTCATCAACAAGAAACATACTAATACGACAAGGTCAGGCGGGACAGGTAATTCAGTCATTTGGTGACTTTGTTTTGCAGGGTAATGCAATAGTTGGTTTTATCATATTCTTTATCATAGTTTTGGTTCAGTTTATAGTTATCACTAAAGGTGCTGAGCGTGTTGCTGAGGTTGCAGCGAGGTTTACACTTGACGCTATGCCTGGTAAACAGATGGCTATTGATGCCGATTTATCAGCAGGTCTTATAACCGAGAAAGAAGCAAGAGACAGACGTTCAACTATCCAGCGTGAAGCTGATTTCTACGGTGCTATGGACGGTGCTACGAAGATAGTCAAGGGTGATGCTATTATGTCTATCATCATCACAGCTATAAACCTTATCGGCGGTGCCGCTATGGGAATGCTTATGCACGGGATGGCATTTGAAGAGGTTATGACTGTCTACTCAATCGCTACAGTCGGTGACGGACTAGTTTCGCAGATACCAGCGCTACTTATCTCAACTTCAACAGGTATGATAGTTACACGAGCAGTTTCTGAGGGAAGTCTAAACGAAGACGTTTCAAAGCAGTTTACCGCTCAACCAAATGCAATTATAATGACCGGTGGAATTATAGCTGTTTTAACAGTTATCCCAGGTATGCCTGTTATACCACTTGCTATAATATCATTTCTATTTATCTTCACAGGCGTTCAGGTTGGCAACAGAATGCGCAAACAGGCGGAGGAAGAAGCGGTTGTTGCAGAGCAAGCCGAGGTTATAAAGCCTACTAGTGAAGAGGATTTCTACAAAGATATCAATAACGTCTATACCCTTATAGGTGTTGAGCCAATTGAGATGGAGTTTGGGTACTCGCTAATTCCCCTAGTTGATGAGGGGTCTGGCGGTAAGATGATAAATCGAATTGTTATATTTAGACGACAGTTTGCACAGTCTATGGGGTTTGTTATCCCTTCGGTGCGGCTTCGCGATAAATCATCACTAAATACCAACCAATATATAGTAAAAGTCAAAGGTGAAGAGGTTGCGCGCGGTGAAATTTTAGTTGACCACTACCTCGCTCTAGAGCCTCCATCACCAGCAGGTGAAATATCGGGTATTGATACAATCGAGCCGGCTTATGGGATACCGAGTAAATGGATTTTACCTGAAAACAAAGAGATGGCGGAGATTTATGGATACACTGTTATAGACCCACTATCAGTTATGCTAACCCACTTCTCAGAGACAGTTAAAACACATGCGCACGAGCTTCTATCAAGGCAAGAGGTTGCGCTTTTGCTTGAGAACACAAGAAAGGTTTCACCGGATCTTGTAGCGGAAGTTGTGCCGAATATGATAAGTCAGGGTAATCTGCAAAAGATACTTGTAAATCTGATAAAAGAAGGTATCCCAATAAAAGATATGGATACCATTCTTGAGAGTATTGCAGATAGCCATAGCAGCGGACACGATATAATGCTCACAACCGAAAATATAAGAGCGTCGCTCAAACGAACTATCACAAGAAAGTTCTGCGAGGGTGGCCAGATGAGAGTTATAACGATAGATACTGAGCTTGAAAAGGCGCTTGTTGCAAGTATGCATAAGAGTGAGCAGGGAATATACCTTGCAATAGACCCTGAAACGATGCAGAAGATTTTGGTGCAGATTGGGGATCATCTTAAGAAGTTTAAAGAGCTATCTTCTCAGGCGGTTATACTTACAAGTCAGGTAATACGTCCGCATCTATATAAGCTGCTAGAGCAGTTCTACCCAACTGTTTATGTTCTTGCATTTAATGAAATTTCAAACAACGTTTCAATTCAAGCGATAGGAAATATAAATAAAAATTAGAGGGGTGTGAAGAATGCTGATAGAAAGTTCGCAGGGACTTTGTAAACTCTCAAATGATGAGCTTTTTATCCTTTACGGAAAGACGAAGAGACTTGAAGTTAAGCAGGAAATCGCTCTTCGATATCTCGATACGATAAAAGCTGTGGCATACCGAATGAAAGGTCTTTATCTCTCAACTATGCAGGTTGATGATATTATTAACGAAGGCGTTATTAATCTGATGGCGGCAATTGATAGGTTTGATATTACTGCAAATGTTAAATTTGAGACCTTTTTAAGCAAAAGAATTCGCGGTATGGTTATAGATATTGCAAGAAAACAGGACTGGATTCCAAGGGGACTTCGCAAAGCATTTAACGATATAAACGAAGCTTCACAAAATTTTTACATAAAAAACGGAAGAGAGCCGACAATTGACGAAATTTGTGGTATACTTAATATAGGACAGGATAAATACAACGAAGTTATGAGTAAATCACCGCTCTTTTCGGTGATATCGCTCGATATGGCGCTTGAGGAAAATGAGGACAAAAAAGCAATTCAAATAAAGAGTCCCGATGAGACAAGTCAGCCAGAGCAAAAGCTATTTAAAAAAGAACAAAAAGAGCAATTAAAAGAGGGAATTCGTTCTCTCGGCGAGAAAGAGCAGCTTGTTATCTCGCTCTACTATGTAGAAGAGCTAAACATGAAAGATATCGCAAGAACACTTAACATATCAGAACCAAGAGTATCGCAAATACATTCTCAAGCTTTAGGTAAACTACGTAAATTCATTTCGGATTAACAAGGAGGACATTATGTTTTGGGGCTATTATAATCTAACATCTTCAGCGCTGACTGAGAGAAGAACGCTAAACGTTATAAGCAACAACTTTGCAAACGTTTCAACGCCGGGCTATAAATCGGAACAGCTTGTTCCAACCACCTTTGATCAGGTGCTTGTTGCGTCGAGTACCGATAAGATGATGTCGAATAAGTTTGAGGTAGGAACTATAAATAAAGTGGTTGCGCCTGATAGAAACTATACAGATTTCACCCAAGGTGGATTTGATATGACCACTTCAAATCTCGACTTTGCCCTAACAGGGCCTGGTTTCTTTGCTATACAGACCGATGATGGTATTGTCTATACAAGAAATGGCTCGTTCTCGCTTGATGCGGAAGGATATCTTGTAAAACAAGGTGTTGGAAGAGTTTTGGGTGATGGCGGCGAAATTTTCCTTGGAACAGATAATATTTCAGTCGATGCAAGTGGAAATATTATAAATAATCTTGTAGGGGTTAATGTTGCGACACTTAGAATAGATGATTTTGCCGATTACGATGCAGATCTTATAAAGGGCAGTGGAGATACATATACAGCGGTAAATGGACCGATAGCAACCGATACAACGGTTATGCAAAAGGCCCTTGAAACCTCTAATGTCGATATTGTTTCAGAGATGGCAAAGATGATGGATTCACAGAGAAGCTTCCAAGCATCTGCACAGATAATGACTATGTATGATAAGCTGATAACAAAAATTGTAACAGAAATAGGTTCACTTTAGTTTAAAACAAGGACAGGGTTTTAAGTTGATTGCTTAAAGTCTAGAAGGTCAGCCGCCTATTGAGGGCAGCGGAATGGAGATGTTTATGAACATAGGATTTTATACAGCGGCGAGAGGTGCTCTTGTTCAACAGGAGAAGCTGAATATAGTTGCAAATAATATGGCGAATGTCAATAACAACGGATACAAAGCAAAAACACCGGTATTTCTCGATCTGCTCCATTTTAATATGAGAGCGGCAGAGGGTGAGGATACAAACTTAAAAGCTGGTGCCGGTGCTCAGATAACACATACAAATACCGATTTTACAGGATCAGGACTAACCCAAACCGCTTCGCTGCTTGATTTTGCGATAACGGGAAATGAAGGGTTCTTTATGCTTGAAGATCCTGTTTCCGGTGAGATTACATATACAAGAAGCGGAAACTTCTTCTTGTCCGACAGAGGAGATGCCTTCTACCTTGCAACAGATGGTGGAAAACTTGTGCTTGATAGCGCTGGCAACAGAATAACTGCTATCGATGGCGCTATAACAGAACAACCTGGAGTTTACACATTCACATCTACCGATGGTTTTTTATCGGTTGGTACAAATGAGTTTCTGCCGCAGGAGAAAAATGGCGACCCGATTCTTATGCAAGATGCAAGGGTTGTTACAGGATTTTTAGAGATGAGCAACGTCGATACCGCACGCGAGATGGTATATATGATTGAAAGCTCAAGTGCATATTCATTAGCACTTAAAATGATGCAAACAGTTGATGAAACCGAACAGACGGTTAATAATTTAAGATAATAGCTCTTTTTAAAAGATAGGAATATTTACAAGGCTTCTTTTGGTATATTCTTTATGGTGAGTAGAGTGATAAAGCAGAAGTGTTATCACCGATAAAACTAAATAGCCTACCTTAAGTAAAAGAGCTTGAGTAAAAGGTTATATATGAACAGAAGCGTATAAAAGCATAGTTGTTTACGCTAGTATATAGAAAGGGATGATATTTTAAAATGGGTGTTAATTTAAGCAATCTCAGCGAAATGAGCAAGTCTGCACTTCGTGAGATTACAAACATCGGAATGGGAAATGCGGCTACTTCCATGACAAATCTGCTTGGGAAGTCGGTGGATATCTCTATTCCAAAAGTTAGCGCAAAGAGCTTTAGTGAAGCTCAATATACCCTTGGAGAACCAGAAGAAGAGGTTATTGCTGTAATGGCGAGAATTTCAAACGATCTCGATGGAATAATTCTATTCATTTTAAAGATTGACTTTGCCTCAGATATGACAGAATCTATGATGGGATTAAAGCTAAATGAATACAGAGAGATCGATGAGATGAGCTTTTCGGCTATAATAGAGTGTGGCAACATAGTAATATCATCCTACTTAAAGGCGCTTGGCGAGATGACAGGGTTTGATATTAAGCTCTCGGTGCCGGATGGCACAATAAATATGCTCGGCGGAGTTATGAATGTGCCGATGGTAGAGGTCGGCTACGAAACCGATAAACTCCTCATGGTGACAGGTGAGTTCATTATAGGTGATACTCATCACGAAGGTTGTTTGTTAATGGTGCCGAAAGTTGAGTCGTTAAACAAACTGCTTGGAAGATTAGGTATAGATGGTGAGTAATACAGTAGTTCATATTGCCGATTTAAAATTGGTGCGCGGAACCGGAGGGCTGATAACCTATGCGCTCGGTTCATGCATAGGTATAACGCTTTATGATCCGCAGATAAAACTTGCATCGCTTTTGCATATAATGCTCCCTAGCGCAACAGCTGTTGAAGATGCTCAAAGCCTTAAGTTTGCTGATACGGGAATTCGTGTTATGCTTAAAAAGATGCAGCTTCTCGGCGGAAATAAAGCAAGATACATCTGCAAGATTGCAGGTGGAGCTAAGATGTTTGCGGGTTTTGGCGAAGGTGACATGGCAAATATTGGAGCTCGAAATATTCAAACGGTTAAAGCGTTGCTTGCGCGAGAAAATATAAGAATAAGTGGTATAGCTGTTGGTGAAAATTTTGCGCGCACGATGATTATCGACGCAGAAACCGGATTAGTTACTATAAAAACCATCGGTAAACCGGAACTTAATATTTAATAAAAAGGGGTTTGTTATGGATAGACAGGGTATTTTACTTGAGAGCGGCACAAATGAAATGGAAATCATGAAATTTACCATAGGCGATCAGCTATATGGTATAAATGTTGCGAAAGTGCGTGAAATATTAATGGCGGAACCTTCAACTCCGGTTCCTCATGCACATCCTGCCATTGAGGGAATTTTTAAACCTCGCGATGAAATTCTAACGATCGTTGACCTTCCCTACTACCTAACAGGAAAAGATACAGAGTTTCTCGAGAAAGATTTGTTTATGATAACAAACTTCAACCAGACTTTTATCGCCTTTCGCGTAAATACCGTTGTTGGAATTCAGCGTCTTTCTTGGGGCGATATAAAACAGCCGGATAAAACAACGGTTGGTGGTGCTGAAGATGGTATTACAACAGGCGTTGCAGAGAGCGATGGCAAACTTTTAATGATTCTTGATTTTGAAAAGATCGTTGCTGATATTGCGCCTGAAACTTCATTCTCGATGGATGATATAAAAGGATTGCCGAAAAAGGATCGCAAAAACCATACAATTATGATAGCGGAAGATTCATCTCTCATTACAAAGCTGCTTCTTGATTCGCTTGGTCGTGCGGGATATGTTGATGTACTACATTATAATAATGGAGCTGAACTTTGGGAAGCGATAAATGTACTTGATAAAGAAAATATCAAGGACCATGTGTCGCTAATAATTACCGATATAGAGATGCCTCAGATGGACGGTCATCGCCTAGTTAAACTAATTAAAGATGATAAGCATCTTCGTGTTCTGCCGATAATTATCTTCTCATCACTGATAAACCGCGAGATGATGCTAAAGGGAGAAGAACTTGGCGCTAATGCGCAGCTCTCAAAACCTGAAATCGCAAGACTTGTTGCAACTGTTGATGAGCTTGTCGGCGAAAATATAGAATAAAAAAATGTGGAATTCGGAGGAATAATAGGTGGCAACTACTATTGTCTTAACAAATCAAAAAGGTGGAGTTGGTAAAACAACAACTTCGGCAGCGCTCGCTGCAGGACTATCAAAACTTGGTAAAAGAGTGCTTTCAATAGATCTTGACCCTCAGGGGAATTTAGGATTTAGCCTTGGCATAGATATAGAAAATGGACCTACTGTGCATGAGGTTTTAAAGGGAGAGCTATCTATAGGAGAAGCTATACAATCGACAGAGGACTATGGCGATATCCTCACTTCAAATATTCTATTATCCGATTCAGAGCTTCTTTTCCAAGGTGAAGACCGCAGAGTGATACTGAAAAATGCGCTGAAAACAGTTGATAAATTCTACGATTTTATAGTAATAGATACTCCGCCTGCGCTAAACATCTTAACGATAAATGGATATGCAGCGGCAGATCACCTAATTATACCAATGGCATCGGAAATTCTCTCACTTGTAGGACTAATTCAGCTAAAGGAAACAGTTGAAGAGATAAGAGAATCGGTAAATGTTGATCTTAATGTTATGGGAATACTGTTGACGAGATATAACAAAAGAACAAATCTATCAAGAGATGTTGAAGAGATGGCAAATACCGTTGCAAGTCAGATAGGGACAACGCTATTTAATGCAAAAATCAGAACAGGCGTTAAAGTTGCAGAAGCACCAGCTCATGGTATGACGGCCCTTGATTATGCAGGTAGCTCAAACTCAGCAAAGGACTATAAGGAGTTTGTGGGAGAAGTAGCAAGCAAACTTCAGATTATATAAAGCACTTTTTTTGAAAGTAGGGAGATTATGGCAAAAAAATCCAATAAAACAAGCCATGTGTTAAATCTTTTGTCGGGTGGTGGCGAGGTAGTTGAGCGCAAACCGCTAAGCAATAATGTAACGATTGACAACCATGCAAAGAATGATCCGCTGGCTGAAGATATTAAAAAATCCCTTATTGAGGATATGGGCGATGTTGTTGCAGATGAAAAGATAGAAGCTGTAGATATTTCAACAAAGCAACCGTCAACAAAAAGCGATGATGAAAATGAAGTAAAAGTAGCGCAAAGCGAGGATACAAGCAAAGAAGATACCAGCAAACAAGCTGATAAAAAAGTAAACGAGATGGATTTACAGCAGTTTGCAGAAGAGAAAGCTGAAGAAAGCGAAGAGCTTTCGATAGAAGAGGCTTTTGAGGCATCTATCAATGCTGCGATTTTAAATACAGTTGAAAGTGCAGATTCTGCACCCACAGCACCGATTGAGGCTGATAAGAATGGAGAAAAAGAAGTGAAAAGACTTAGTGATAGTCTTGGAAAAGACGATTTCGAATTTTTAAGTGTTATGGAGTATATAATCGAGCAGGAAATACATACCTATATAGAGAATTTCAGCGTTTGTAACTGCTCTAGGTGTATGGCTGATGTTATGGCGCTATCGCTTACTAATCTGCCAGCGAAGTTCGTTGTTGCAGGAAAAGATAGTGTTTCGCCGATCTTAAACTTCTACTCAAAGAAGTATGCGACAGAGGTTACTGTGGCACTTACTAATGCATGTGTGCAGGTTGCAGAGCATCCGCACCATGTTCGTCCGAGATAAAAAAGTTGTGATGATCATTTGATATTTTATGCAGAATAACCTGTTTAAAATATCAAATGATTTTTTTATAAAATTTATAATTTTCTACTTAAGTTATCAAAATTACGGTCGATATAATATATGTTAGAAGTATAATCACTTAGATTAAGGAGTGTTAAATATGTCATCAATTTACGGAGTATCAAGTAGTAGCACCTCAGGGCTTCAGGGATATGGCGGTCTTGCGAGTGGTCTTGATAGAGATTCACTCATCGAGGATATGCTCTATGGAACGCAGAGCAAAATAACAGCTCAAGAGCAGAAAAAACAGCTAGTTGAGTGGGAGATGGAGAGCATCTGGGCGATAACCGATCCGATGTATGAATTTACCCAGAAATATACATCATTCACATCATCTGATAACCTTCTCTCGAGCTCTATTTATCAAGCGAATAACATAACCTCGCTCGGAGATGATCATAAAGATCTTATCTCGGTTTCTGGAAACGGAGATATAGCAAACGATATAAAAGTTTTAGGTGTGCAGAGCCTTGCTCAGAACGCTCAGTTAGTCACGAGCGGAAATTCTTCAAGCCAAACTCTTACAACATCGATTATAAATGAGAGCTTAAGCGATTCGTTTAGTAAAAATATGGTAGAGGGTGGATACCTAACTTTCAAATATGGAAGTGGTACTCACACAGTATACCTATCGCAAAACGATGAAAACAATTACGATTATACAACAGCAGAAGGTATTGCACATGCAATAAACACAGAACTTTCAGAACTAACAACTGCACTTGGAGAGCCTCTATCGGATTCTGTTAAAGTGACTGCATCTGCAGATGGAACAATTTCGTTCTCAAATACCGAGAGCGCTGGTAATGGCATATCTATTTCAGGTGGTAGCGATGAGCTTCTCACAGCACTTGGGCTTAAGAGCGAGAGTGAGATGTGGCTACTTGTAAGCGATGAGCGTAAAGCTATTGATGCTGATGGTCTTTCAGGAAGTGGTCCTGCACAGATAACTAAAGAGATGTCACTTGCAGAAACATTAAGCGGAGAGAAGATATCTTTTGAATATAACGGCGAAAAAATTGAAATTGAGCTTGGCGATTATACTGATTCAAGCACAATAGATGATCTAATAAACGATATACAAGATGAGTTTGACCGTGAAATAGGTAAAGGCAGGGTTTTGGTTTCAAGAGAAAGCCTCACAGGTAACTCAGCTATAAACATAACCACAACTAAACCAGATGGGTCTATAGATGGCACTTCAACTTTAACAGTAGCTGATAGTGTGAATGGACTTACTGGGCCAAACGGTATATTTGGATTTTCAGAGGGTGACTCAAATAGGGTAAACCTTGAGAATAGCTTTGCAAAATCAGGACTTTTAAATGCAGCAGATACAACTGCGGCGCTAACCATTACAAACGATGGAGAAACACTCGATTTAGAAGCATTAGGACTCACTTGGGAAAGTAGCGTTGAGGATATTATTGA
Source organism: uncultured Oscillospiraceae bacterium (assembly GCA_964369435.1). Taxonomy (GTDB): domain Bacteria; phylum Bacillota; class Clostridia; order Oscillospirales; family Ruminococcaceae; genus CAYJGN01. Next base: position 10,987 of record CAYJGP010000045.1, read on the forward strand.
AGCTATAAATGCCGATGATAAACTCGGAATTACAGTTACTTACCAAGAGATGACAGATAAGTTTATTGTAACCTCAAAAGAAGAGGGTGCTGGTGGCAATATCGAGCTATCAGGTGCTGTTGCGGATGCGCTTTTCGGAACAACCGAAGGTACTGACTTTACAACAAAAGAAGGTAAAGATGCTGTTGTATTGGTTGAGTTCGAGTCGACTGGCGAAAGAGTTGAGATAAGCCGTGGTACAAATGATATAAACATAGAGGGATTAACTATAAATGTTTCTGGAACATTTGGATATGACGAAACAGGATATATCGAAGGAACAGAGGCTGTTCGATTTAGTGCAACTATAGACTCAGAGGATATGACAGAGCGTGTTAAAACAATGGTTGAGGAGTATAATGCCTTAATTGCATCGATCAATGAAGCGGTTTCAACAAAACAAAATAGAGATTATGCACCACTTACCGACGATGAGCGCTCGCAACTCTCAGAAGGTCAGATAGAGAGCTGGGAAGAAGAAGCTTCAAAAGGATTACTATTTGGCGATACCGATATGAGAGCTCTTGCAGATGATCTTCGTTTTATCATACCGCCACAGCTTCGAGAGGATTTTGAAGAGATTGGCATAACCGTTTCAACTTCCTACTCAGATAATGGTAAACTAGTCTTTGACGAGGTAAAATTTGCAGCTGCATTTGAAGCTGATCCAACGAAAGTTCAAGAGCTTTTAGCAACTCCAGATACCAACAACGAAGATGCACCTGCAGGACTTGTTGTTGAGATAAAAGAAGTTATGGATAAGTATGCTGGCATGACTGGCGCTACAAAAGGCATACTAGTTGAGAGAGCAGGAAGTAAGTATTCGCCGGTTGCTTCGCTTCAAAATTCTCTTCTTGATGAGATTGATATAATAGATGATACAATTGAAAACCTACTGCGACAGCTAGAAATGGAAGAAGATAGATACATCAGTGAATTTACGGCGCTTGAGGTTCTTATCTCAGAGATGAATTCTCAGAGTTCATATCTCTCGTCGATGTTCACAACAGCGTAAAGGATAGGTGACGGTTTTGGACGGATACCAGCAGTATAAAGAAAATTCCATTCTAACAATGACTTCAGAAGAACTTGTTGTGGTTTTATATGATGAGCTTGTCAAGCGTCTTAAAAAGGCGAGTATTGCGCTTGAAATAGGGAAGCTTGATATATTCGATGAGTCGATTACCCGTTGTAGCGATATCGTTCTTTATTTAAAGGAAGCGCTCAATTTTGAGTACCAGATAAGCTATGAACTTGTCAATTTCTACAACTTTTTCCTATATGAACTAACTCGTGCAAAATCTAGCAGAAATCCTGAGATTATGGCAGGTATTGAGCCACTAATCAAGGATTTGCGAGAGGCATTTGGTGAGGCAGCGAAAACATTATGAGTGATATACGGGAAAACCTTGTGAATGATATTTTGCCACAAGTTGAGGCTAAGCGCAAAGCGATGCTTGATGTGTTTAGCGCAACAAAAGAGCTCAAAGAGGCACTTGCATCAGATAATCGCATGATCACGAAAGAAACTCTTCGCAAAAGAGGGCAGGCACTTGAGAGGGCAGCTATGTGTGATCAGATGATAGAGCAGCTTGTAGCAAAGAGCGAAGAGAGTTCGAAATATAGTTTTATGTTGCTTCTAAAGGGCGATTTTAAAGGTAGTGGAATTTTTGATAGGTCGGTAGAGCCACTAAAAGAGCAGGTCTCACAACTCATATTAATCTGGAACAAGATTTTAGAGCTTGATAAGGATATGAGTCAGAAGGTAGCTGGAAAAACTTCGTTTTACGGCTAGAAAAACAGATAAGGTTTTATATTTTCATCTATTTAAAACAATGAATATTGATTGTTTTGCAGCTAGAAGAAAATAATATATTATAAGTGTTGGGTATAACTTAATTATTTAGAATAATTGTCGATATATTTATTATAGGAATACCCAAAGGAGGACTTACTATGGAAATAAAAGTTAATAATTTGTCAGGGAGGTATATCCCAACGTCCCCCGATAAAAAGAGCGAGTCAAAGACAGACGCGCTAAAAAACCCAAGAAACTACGATGCTATCATCATCAGCGAGAGCAAGGGCGATGAGTCGCTTAAGTTGCAAAGCGATCTTGCGAATAAAGTTCGCGAGGATATAAGCGCTGATAACGACGGTAAAGTCGAGAGCTTGATGCGCCGTATTGAAGAGGGTAGTTATAGAATAGATATTGACAAAATAGCCGCCAAACTTATGTTTGAATAGGTGAGCTATGGAGAAGTTTAAAAAAGTTTTAGAGGAACTAACGGCGCTATTTGTTGAGCTTGCATCAATAGCTCAGGTAAAACTTGAGTCGGTGACGAGTGGAAGGGTAGCAACTCTTGAGGAGTGTATGTCTAAAGAGCAGGCGATTTCTATGAAGCTTCGCGGTCTTGATTTGAGAAGAGAAGCAGCACAGAAGGAACTTTCTTTTGATAACTTAAGTTTTTCTAAAATACTCGAGAGGCTCAGCGAAGAAGAGCGGATGGAGATTGTGCCTATATTTGATGGACTTAGCAGAAGTATTCAGCTTTATAGGGAG
>CAYJGP010000046.1:0-13544 GCA_964369435.1 uncultured Oscillospiraceae bacterium
AAATATTCTAGCTTGCTCGAGTGCTACTGTGAAGTTTGTGCCATCGCCCGATGGATTTTCAACAGTTACGCCGGCAGTGATATGATTATCATGGTCATAAATAACATTTCCGTTATCGTCACGGAAAAGATGTGCTGCCGATGGGCTTGTTGTTACAAAATCTGCAATAAACTCATCGTAGTTATTTTGGAAGTTAAAGCTGTTTATGGTATTTCCTGCAAACTGAACAAGTGCAACGCGGTTGTTGTTTTCGTTGTTGTTCGAAAGAAGAAGAGAAGCTAAATCATCTACCGCTGTAACTGCACTTGGCCATGCTAAAACGCTATTTCCAAGGTATACGTTGTTCATACTTGTCGATTTATCAAGAAGGATAATAACATCGGTATCTTGACTCATCTCAACATCATTTACCGATAGCTCAAACTGAATACTTCCTATTCTTGAAGAATAATCTTCCCATTGTGCTGTTTTGCTTCCGTTTAGGCCCGCTATGTTAGATTCATTAGTAGTGTTTACGCTCTGCTGGGTCGAGCTGTTTTTCAAAACAGCTGCCGGTAGCATACTTAAAGATGAAAGTGCATCTGCTCCGTATGCAAGTGCATTATAGTAGTTACCGCCTGTTTTAAGTGAAATGCTTCCAGTTGAAATATCTGCAAACTTTGCATAAAGCTTAAAAGTTGTTGTTGTACCAACTGTTGTGCCAACTGCTATGTCGAATGTGTACCCTGCTGATGTATCAGCGATGATCATATCATCGTTTGCATTCTCAGTAGCGCCCCATCCTAGAAATGCGCTAAATCCCATTGGAACGTCTGCTGGTGGCGCGATAGCTGCAAACTGCTCAGCGGAAATTGTTACTGCTGTTACTGCTCCTGTTTCATCAGTCACTACTGTTGGTGTTACTGTTGTATAAGTAGTATCGATATTGCGAATACCCTCGGATGATGAGGTGTAGTTATCATATCTGAAAAGTTTATTTGTGAGAGAGTGAAACTCTACAACAAAAATCTCTTCTGCTCCCTCGCCGCCTTCGCCGTTTTTCAGATTTTCGTTTAGCTCTCCGTCTGGTGTCCCAGCTGGTGTGCCCTCTTCTGCTGATGTCATAAACGTTGTTACCCCAAAACAAGAGATTAAAACAACAGCTGCTAATAATGTGCTTAGTGCTCTTTTAAATTTACTCATAATACAAACCCCTTAAATATAAATGTATACCACTAAAAGATATTTCCAAAAGAGTGATATAAATTTCTTAACTGATTACAGTTTATCATAAAAAGGTTACATTGTAGTTACATTTGTAATTTTTTTGATTTTTTGCCGTTTTCGATATTATATCACATAAAAATTACATTTATATATGAATAATGCACGATAAAAAGGATATTTTGAACTGCAAAATATATTAAATTTTCCGAACTATTTAAAATATTTTAGTTTGTTTTTAGAGCGAGCTTATATAAACTTTCTTTCTATTTTTGCTGATATTTTGGTTTAAAACCTATAAACCGTTATATTATTATATGATGAAGAAAAAATCATTAAAAAAACTGCAAGTTTAGTTTTACTAAAACTTGCAGCTTTTATATTGTTTATTTATTAGTTAGCATTCATATAGCTCGGTCGAACTAGATACTCATCGGTATGAACAACTTCACCTTTTGAGTCATACATCGTCATATCAACCGTTACCGAGTAGTCGCTAGTTGCGGCGTCACCTGAGTATGTCCACTGAAGATCTATTGTGTTGCCCATATAGAATCCTTCAGCTAGAACGGGATTTGCGCCTGGGTCATCCGCCCCTTCGTATTCACGCATTAGTATTCCATCAGTTGGATCGATACTATAGATAGCGGTGTAGCTATCAGTTGAGATACGAAGATAATCAGCATCAGTAGCATCAACTTCTTTTGCGAGTCTTAAATCATCAAGCAACTCAGACATTGATTCAGTCGCGATAATTTCCATCTGTCCAACGTCGGTAAGTTCTGTTTCTATTCCCATCATCTGAACAAATATCGTAGAAATGAAACCGAGGAGAATAGCGAGAACCGCAAGAGCAGTTATCATCTCAATCAGTGTAAAACCTTTTTTGTTGTTTTTGTTTTTAATAAACTTCATATCAATACCTAACGAATATAATTTTTATACAGTTTTAGTTACGGTGCGATGTAGAAATAGAATATGTCATTTTCAGACATCGAGAGTCCTGAACCATGAACCGAGATAGCCGTAGCAGAAGGATCTGGTTTGCTGCTATCTTGTAGTGTTACAGTTACATTGGTTGTTATAGGGGTTATTGTTCTTGCATTTATTGCATTAACAGTTTCTAAAACAGCTTCTGCCTCTCGTTGGGTAGTTCGAATGCTGTTTGTTGACGAGGTTACCATCGTTGTGACGCTTACTATAAGAACGCTAAATAGCATAACTGCTATAATAGTCTCCATAAGCGACTCACCTCGGCGCTCTTTTAAGAGAGCAAAAAACTTAGTTTTGAATTTTTTCATAAGTCACCAACGTCCAATCTCCATAAGATGTAATACTGTTTGTCAACTCACTATAGGTTGCGCTATCAAGGCTGAAACCAATCCTATAGGTAGCGAGTCCTGTGAGTTCGCTGTCTAGTGGGTCGAGATCTACAACTACATCGAAATAAATAATACCTGATACATTGTTACCTGAAACCGAAAGATGATTTTCAATCGCACAGCTAAAACTATGTGGTACGATGATATAGCTTATACCATCGTCTGCAAGTATACTTTCATTTACTGTAACCGTCATGCTATCGAAGTTCGGAGCGTTCACAGGGTCTGCATCATAGTTATATGCAGCGCCGACTAAAGCAGTTTGTAGGTTAGTGGTCCCAGCGACTTCATCGGTTGAGTTTAACATTTTATGAATAGTTATCTGCAACGATTCAGCTAAAAGGTCAATTCTAACTTTGTCTTTTTGAGTTTGAGTTACAGCAACAGCACTGAGTGCACTAGACATTGTAACTGCGCCGATTGTTATCAAAAAGAGCATGCAAGCAAGGACAATTAATAGCGATGCGCCTTTTTTCTCTTTTATCAGCTTCTTTAATCTATTCACCTGCACACCTCCTTCTCTAAATAATTATTATTCATCTACGGGGTCACTATCTTAATTAAGTCATCACTTCGAAGTATAAACTCACTAATAGGGGATCCACCTTTAAGAATATAGTTAGTATACTCGGTCGATATTTCAAATTCGCCGTCAATACCAGTATAGCTTAAATTGTAGCTTATGACAACTGAGCTTGTCGGTGCAACTCGAAGGACAACTATATTTAATGTATCATCGCCTGTCTCTGGAGTACCATTATCATTTAATACAACGGTGTAGTCAGAGTCTTCGGTTGGTGAGGCTATCGCGGTACCGTCAACTTCAATTGATATTGAGCTTTTATCGATAGTAAATCCACCACTATGTTCTATATTCACATCACCTATCTTGCTATAGCCCACAGCGTTTGTTGAATCAATTCTTGTTGCAACTGGTATGCTTAATGTAGAGCCTGTATTATCTATAGGAAGTCCGCCATTTATTGTTGTTGTGATTGTTGTTTTAGGACTTATATGAAGATTATTGCTGTTAAGGCTTAACGGTAAACTAGTAGCTCCATCACTGAAGTTTAATGATGCTCCCATCCTGAAGATATAATAGTCGGTTGGGATAGCTGTAGTAAATCCACTCGGTGTAAACTCAGTTTTCACTGGGATATCAAATCCAAATGATATCTTCTCACCGCTTAAAACGGTAACTGCACTAAGTGATGAAGTATCAATCGAGATTGTGTTTGTGGCTGGGTCGAATGTATAGTTAACTGATGATATAGCACCACCTGCATTATCATAAGCTGTTATAACTGCAGTAGATGATTCAAAATCAGCTATATCTATATACGAAGCGAAATCGCCAAAACTAATATCTACATCTGTAAAGCTGCTTGCTATAAAGTCTGCACGATTGTTTGTAATCGAGATCGAAACAGGTATAACGCTTCCACTAGCTGCAAAGTTCTCATACTCACCGTCGAATAGAATTTCAGCTGTATATCCATCGGTCACAGAATCTACTCCTGTTCCAACAAATCCCTCGATTTGTTTTGGACGACTCTGGACATACGGAACATTTACAAGATTTATTCTGCTTGTTGGCACCATATAGTAGCCACTTGCAGGTATTACCCATCCATCGAGTCTTCCATCACCATAGGTTGCGAGATATGTTGGGTTAATCGCATCAGTTGAGTATCCGACAAGTTCATCTGCGCTTGGAGCGTCATTTACCGCAAGGGTATTATATTCATACTCAACAAAGTTTATATTGTCATCTGAATAAAGAGTGCCGCTTAGATAGATATTATCTTCAAGGGTAAATCCGCCATTTAGCGCACCTACAAGAGGGAAGATAGTATCAGCTACTGATGCAACTGTTGGTGCCTGTGCAAGGAATAGAGTATCACTGATAGTGCCTTCATCTACTACATAGTTTCCTGTGGCTATAGTTTCTTCAAAGACGATACCACCAACTATTCCGCCTATTGTATATCGTGGGTTTGGACTTGTGAGTGTTGCTGTGCTGTCGTAGCTAATAGGTGTTACCGGATTACCTGCTGCATCTTCGCCATCGTGGACAAACATGCTATCCGATACTACTCCGCCATCAAGCATTATACCGACGATGCCGCCGATAAAGTTATCATGAGCTGTAATTGTTGTATTGACAACCGCAGAATCAGTTACAACACCGCTGTTGCTACCAGCAATACCGCCAACACCGTGTGAGCGGATACCATATTGAACTACAGAGGTTACTTCGTGACGGGTAATTGTTGAGTTTAGAACTTCTGCGCCTTCGATAGTACCGCTGTTATATGCAACTATACCACCGACTTCTGTCGGACGGTTGTAATAGGTTACACCGGATTGAGCATAGGTTGAGAATGTTCCTAGAACATCTGTATTCTGTACAGTAACATCTCTTATTGTTCCTCTGTTATCAGCAGCAACAACACCTGATACTGCAAGACCTGTTGATGTCATATCAAAATTGTCAATTGTGAGATCGTAAACTTCGCCTGTCTCACCGATAATATTGAATAAACCGACATCTGTTGAGTTAGCTCTTTTCGTTAGGTTTCTAATTGTCATACCATTACCGTCATAACTTCCTGTAAACGGATAGTTAATCGCTGAAACTGAGCCACTATCAAACAGTCCAGCACCTGAACCGTAGGTATTGCCGTTGTATTTTAAGTTCATATATATAAGACCAGGGTTTACAATGCTATATGACCAACTTGTTGGGTATCTTGAAACTGGGTCGCCGAAGTTTGCAAGGTTAATATCTGCTTCTTGAATAAAGTTTGAATTAACCGACTCTGAATTTGCATAGTAGCCGATATTATTTAGATGTTTTGTAGAACGCACACTATAAACCATATTTGCTGCATCTGTTGCATCTTCTGTATAGATGGCTTTTGCGAAAAGTGGGTTTATATAGTATGTGTCGGTATCTGCGCGCTTGTCGTTTAGTTGAAGTGCGATAACATCGGTTGTATCATTGTAAGTTGAGTTGTTTACAATTCCTCTAAATGTTGAATTGTTTATCGCAAGTAGCGACATGATTTCCTCTGAACTACTATCGACTTTAAATCTGTCGATAAACTCATCGTAAAGATAGTTTTGATTATAGGTAAAGAACCAGTTAGCGATGCTACTTGCAGCAATCTCTACATCGTTTACCGTAAACTGAATATCGTTTGCATTGAGCATCGAATACGGACGATTAACTTTTATCGCATATCCGTCAGTGAGTATTCGGTATGTGGTGTTTCCTGTGATATCTTTTAATGTGTCTATAACTATATTACCTGATGAGTCGATCTGGTAGATACCAATTTCAGGATTTGCAAAGTCCAGCGAATTTCCATATATCTCGTAGTAGACATATTCTGCGCTAAATGGCTCAAGTGTTGCAACAGGCCAAGCAAAGTTCATATCTCTAGTTATAGTTCCAGTATCTATTGCATCGTTGTTTGGTAAAATATTTCCATAATATGGATATGGGTAGCGCAAACTGCTTGTAGTTGTTCCGTCTGCAGGGTCTGTTACAGTTGTACTAAAGCTATATAGCCTTGTAGTACCATCAGCTGCTACCATAAAGTTTTTATGGAAATCGCTATCAATATTTTGCATATCTGTATAGATATCGGTAGTGCTTATAGCTTTACCGTATCCATAAGTTATTCTGTTTGCGTTTAGATGTGTGGTTGATGTTGCAGCTGTAGTGTTACCAACTTGAGGAGTTAGCGTTATAGCGGTAGGCCTTACTGCGTCACCAACAAGATAATAACAGCTAGTTTCATCAATCGCTCTTGTTGCATTGCTAGTTGCAGCTGCAGTATCACTTAGGTACTCACCAATTATCGGGTAATCATATCGAACTCTGTTCGAGCTTGAGCTACCAACCTCTTCATAAGGTGCTACTGCAAGGTAGAGGATGTGGTTTATTGCATTTTCAGCAATGCTATCACCAACAAGACCAACAACACCGCCAACATAGTCGCCCGCTATCTGAGTATAGTCGTTATCGCTATTTGTGTTGTTATCAAGGTCATAAACAGGGGCAACATCGCTATCTGAAATAATTGTTATATGGCTAATTGTGCCATTTGAAAATCCTGTAACAACTCCTGCGTATTTACCGTCGTCCGGATTTGGACCAGGGTAGTATGCTGGGGTGTTTTTAACCTCAATGTATGGGTTTATAAATGTTAAATGTGAAATCTCACCTGAAGTTTCAATCGTCTCAAATAAACCTACCGAGCGGTTTATAACATCGGCGGGATATTCTGTATAGTCTGCTGGGTCTGTATCGAAATTGACATCGAATACAAATAGGTTTTGAATAGTGCGAACACCAGTGCTTGTTGTTCCTGACTGGGTGTATAAAGCGCTATAAGTTCCCGAAAGTGGTGGGATAGGTGACATTTTAAGGTTCCACTCATCATCAGTTGCACTATTTGCAAAGTCACCAGCTATTTCGATAAAACCATTATCGTGCGCAAAATCGATATCTGCAATCTGTGAATAGGTATAGTTTTCGTTGTCATCGATATGACGGATATTAGATAGGTGTCTTGATGTTGCGATATATGCTTGGGGGTTTGCAGAAACTGCAAGGTTTGACTCATCTGCAAAAAGCGGATGTTTCGGATTCGATTGCACAGGGAGTGCAGCCGGGTTACTGCTATCTATTATAGTTGCTGTAATTTCAGATATACCATTGAAATCAATGGTGTTTCCGTCGATATCTGCAAGGTTTGTTATCGAATATTTGTATCTCTCGTCGTTCTCACCCGACATATCGCCGCCAACATAATCAAGTACCCAGATAAATCTTGCAAAATCAGGGTCACCAGTTAAACTGTCGTTTCTGTATAGTATAAGCTCTCTGCTACCATCATCAAAAGCGAAAAGAGCATCTTCGAGGGTTTCGTTTGCGGCAAATGTAGTTAAATCTATATCATCAGCTATGAGATTTGCAAATCCCGAAAGCGATATATCGAATGTTGGGGCAGGGGATTTCTCAAGAAATGCTTTTTCGATGAAAATTTCAGCATATAGAACATTTTCAAGGCTAGCACCATTGTTTCTGTCATTAACAGCTGTTAAGTTTTTATTGAACTTACTAATTCCAGGTAGTATCGCTGTATCGTCCTCACCATCGTCGTAACCGTCGTAGATGTTTATAGAAATCTGGAAAGTCTGGTCAGGTGCAACTTCACCTGTGTAGTCAACGCCATAGTAACCTTGTCTTCGGTCAAGGGCGATATCATCATAAAGCTCTGCACGCGGTCCCATTATATCGGAAGCCGATGAGTCTGATGAGTAGACAAATTCTGAAATGCTGTCATCATCGGTATAGAAAACAGATAGAATCTTACCAGTTAATATATTGTATTCTATAAGGATAGTGCCTTCAAGTATTTGGCTGTCGTGAATACCAGGCATTAGAAGCTGAGTTAGAGGGTGGTCTAAATCTTCACCGGCAGGCTTTGAGAGGTATCGTATGTAATCATCTTCACCGTTCTCAAGGTCTGGGGCTGGATAGTTTGCATCGGTTAGGATATCATAAACATTATTAGTGCCAGTAAGCCCTGGGATTAGATCGTCGGTATAATCTCCTGCAGCATCCTTCTCGAAATATTTACCAGAAATCTCATCGCCATAAGCGGATTTTAGGTTCCCAAGTGCTCTTATCTGTGTCAGCTGATTTTGCGCTGTCAGATAGATAAGCTTTGCCGTCTCGGTCCTTGTTAGCTGTTCAGCTCGCGCTAAATAGTTAAAAAGCGATGGCACCGCAATTAAAGCTGTAATCACAATTATAGTGAGTACAACTATCATTTCTATTAATGTAAAACCTTTTTTTCTCATCTAATCACTCTCTAATTAAAAAAATATTAGTTCCAAGTACCAGTTCACAATCTGTTCGCCGAAAAGGGTACCTCCGACAATACCTATTGCAAGTGCCGGACAAAATGCAACTTTACTTGTATATTCTCTTTTGAATAAAATTTTTCTTATAATAAGTATCATTCCAAGTGAGCCCATTATAATGACTGCAAATAGGAATGACATCACTATTCCATTTGTTCCTATTAGAAGACCTGCCGCCGCCATAAGCTTTATGTCAGCACCGCCAAATCCTCCTGTGACAACTGCTAAAACTGCCATCGGAACGCTAATTGCGACCGCTCCTATAAGCATTGCTACTATCTCTTCTGGGTAGATAATCATCTTTGGTATTGCAAGTATAGCAATTATTAAGTGCAGTCTGTCGGGGATTTCCATAGTATCTATATCTATAAAGGCAATGACCACTAAAACCGCGAAGAAAATTGCATAGATAACCGCAAGCTCTAGTAACATTATCCCATATATATATCCACATATAGCGAAGAGAATCGCTGTTATAATCTCAACTGCTGCATACCTTGGGGAAATCTTCTCTGCGCAGTGTCCGCATTTTCCTCGAAGAAAAATATATGACAAAACGGGGATTAGCATAAGTGGAGTCAGCGTTTTTTCGCATTTTGGGCAGTAACTCCGTCCTTTTGCTACCGAAATTTTCTTTGGAAGACGGTAGATACAGACGTTTAAAAAACTGCCTATTATTAAGCCAAAAAGAGCAAATATTGAAGTTAAATACACTGTCATTTAAAAAAACTTATCCTTTTTATTCTATGGAAGTTTTGTTTTGTTAAAACTGCCTTTTTGCAAACTCAAAATTAAAGCGTCGCATTTACAACTAAAACAAGTATGTAATTCTCATAAGTTTTAGCCGTAAATCCGACGCTTTGCGCCGGATTTATTTAAAGTTTTATAACTTTAGATTTTATGAAGCATACGACCATCTGCATAAAGTGCACCTGAATTAGGATTTATTACTTCATCAAGGTATCCTGTAACGCCGTCTACCGCATGGAATAGCATTATATTATCAGGAGTTGCCGAAGCGCCCTCTGGTCTATAAGCTACCCAGTTAACACTACCTGTTGATAGAGTTACATGGAAGGTAAATGAACCGTCCCAGCTAGCTCCGAGGAACTCATTAACTGCCTCAAGATAAGGACCTGTGAGGTCATCTCTTGTTAAAACCGCTGTTGAGTATAGCTGATTTGTTGCAGGAGCTGTTCCGATTGAAGCACCTACAATGTTAGCTGGTTCTGCGGGATTGTGTGTTGTTGTTGCCGCTTCGAGAGCGTTAAATAGTGTTTCAGCAGCGCCTTTATCAGCTGTTTCGTTAGCATCGTTACGATATCCGCTTACAGCAGGAACCGCAATAGCTATAAGTACAACAATTATAAGAATAACTACTAGCATCTCTATAAGCGTAAAACCTTTTTTGTTTTTTAAATTCATTAGTTTTTGCATAAATCTGCCCTTTCTATTTTTTTAGTATTTGGATAAATTAATTGAACTTAGTTGTTTTTAGTAGGTGTGTAGATATGGTGAACCGGCGTCTGTATATGGTGAGCCAAGGTCATCTGCATATCCTGAAACATTATTTACAACATCGTAGATATAAACTCTGTTGTTTGCAGCAGTACGTCCGTTACCGCCAACTGTAGTATTATCGCTATCGTGGTATGATACCCATGAAATACTGTTATCCGATATGCTGTATCCAAACTTGAATTTTCCAGGGAAATCGTGACCACCAGCAAGTGAAATAGCTCTTGCCACATAAGCAGCACTATAACCTGCGGTTGGGTCCATTACCTGTGATGTTGTTAGCATGTCGTTATTTCCTGTTACAGGATATAGGAAAGTGTAGTCAGTATTACCTGTTCCGTATGCGAGGTATTCAAATTCTGTTAAAGCAGCCTCGAGTGCTGTGTACATTGTTTTTGCAGCGCCTTCATCCGCTGTTGCTGCTGCATCTTCTCTGTATGAGTTTACAGCTGGAACTGCTATTGCTATAAGGATGACGACAATCAAAATGACTATCAGCATCTCAATAAGGGTAAAACCCTTTTTGTTTTTAAGTTGCATAAGTTTTTGCATATTTTAATCCTTTCTCATTTTATTTTTGAAATTTTATGCATTATTATCGATTATCTTCTAAGGTCTGTAAGCGTCAAGCTGTGCATCTGTGAAGCTATCGCTTGGATCATGTGCATGTAGCTTATCAAGTGCTTCTGATAGGTAAGCAGGAGTTCTGAGTGCTGTATTTGTATTTTGGAAATTGTTGTGATATAGCATAACAGCATCATCGCTTGTAACATTTTCATTTGGCCAGTATGTTAGCCAGTAGAGATACATTGCTGTGCTACCAGTTGAATAACTGCTTCCGAAAATATATCTAAATTGGAAGTTTCCTTGGAAGTTTGGACCTAGGTAGTCGGCAAGATATCCAAAGAACTCTTTGGTATCAGCATCGTAAGTTCCTGATGTATCCTCTGAAATAGCGACAATTGCATCGTAATCAAGAATGCCTGTTGTGTAGGCATCAAAACCACTTGTGTCATTATCTGAAGGTCTTACACGGATAAGTGCTGACTCTATCGACGTTCTTATTGTTTCGATAGCTCCTTCGTCCTGTGTTCTCTGTGCATCACGACGATAACCAGCAACTGCGGGAACCGCGATTGCGATGAGAATAACGACAATCAAAATGACTATCAACATCTCAATTAGGGTAAATCCTTTTTTGTTCTTTAATTCCTTGAGCTTTTGCATAGATTTTTTCCTTTCATCATTTAATATTATTTTTTGCTCGACTTATGTCTTTGCTTTTATTTGCAAATCTTCATCTGTTACCGTTTTATCTCCTACACTTAACCTATGAAAATCCACTGAACAATTTTTTGCGAAAATTAGAGCTTTTTAAACAAGCAGTTTTTCAAGAGTTTGCTTATCAGCCGCCCTATCAAGCGCCACCTCCCTGTCGATAACTCCTTGCCTTACAAGTGCCGCAAGATATGAGTCGAGTAGAATCATACCATTTTTTGAGTTGCTCTGGATAATGGCATTTATCTGGAAAGCTTTGTTTTCGCGAATAAGGTTTGCAATAGCATCGTTTACCGTCATTATTTCAAATGCAGGCACACGGCCAGCGCTACCTTTTTTTGGTAATAGTTGCTGTGTTATAACGGCACGTAATACCGTTGCAAGCTGTGTTCTTATCTGTTGTTGTCCATCTGTTGGGAAAACATCGATAAGTCTGTCGATAGTTTTTGCAGTACCGACTGTGTGAAGGGTTCCAAAAACAAGATGTCCTGTCTCGGCGGCGGTTATAGCTGCTGAAATTGTTTCAAGGTCGCGCATCTCACCAACAAGTATAACATCTGGGTCTTCACGAAGAGCGCTTCGAAGGGACGATGCAAAATTCTCTGTGTCCACTCCTACTTCGCGCTGATTGACAATGCAATTTTTTGATTTGTGAAGATACTCAACTGGGTCTTCAATAGTTAGAATATGGTCACGTCTTGTTTCGTTAATATAGTCAACCATTGCGGCAAGTGTTGTTGTTTTACCGCTACCCGTAGGCCCTGTTACAAGGACAAGTCCGCGTGGCTCATTCGCTATATTTTTAAATATCTGAGGGAGTCCCAGTGCATCGAAACTTGGCAGCGTGTCGTTGAGCATCCTTAAAACAGCGCCCCTAGATCCTTTTTGCTTAAACACATTTACACGATGACGAGTACCATTTGGCATTACATAACAAAAATCATAGTCGTCGGTGTCGTCGCTGTACTCCATCTTGGTGGTACTTACAAGTTTTCTTGCGTAGTTATCTATATCCATAGCTGTTAGAGGTGGCATATCGAGTCGTCTTATTTTGCCATCAACTCGAACCGCTGGTGGATCGCCAACTACTAAATGAAGGTCGCTTCCGCCCATCTCTCTGGTGGTGGTTATCAAGCTGTTAATATCCATAAACCGTCCTCCTTATATTTATCAAACTATTGGATGTGCTCGCTTAGTGTCATAGCTTCTTTTATATTTATAATTCCGCTTCGGACAAGAGCTATAGCTTCATCAATAAAGAATGTTTGATTTTTTGTTTTACGGAGGTAGTCTGCAATATCAGCTGTATTTCTTCTTGCAACTATCATATTTCTTATAGTTTCATCGGTCGCTATAATCTCAACAACAGCACGTCTTCCAAGGTGACCTAGTCCATCGCATCTTGCACAACCAGGGCTGCGGTGAAGTGTTGTTAGATCATCTGCACCGAATCTTTTGAGGAATGCTTTCTCTGCATCATTTGGAGTATACTCTTCCTTACAATGAGGGCAGAGGTTACGAACAAGACGCTGAGAAGCTGTTGCAACGATTGATGAAGCTGCAATATACGGCTCAACTCCCATATCGACAATACGCATAAATGCAGATGCCGCACTGTTTGTATGCATTGAAGCTAAAACAAGGTGTCCTGTGATAGCGGCACGTGCAGCTATATCTGCTGTTTCAGTATCACGAATCTCACCGATCATTATCTTATCAGGGTCTTGACGAAGGATAGCACGAAGACCACTAGCGAAGGTAAGTCCAGCTCTATTGTTTACCTGGGTTTGGTTTACACCATCAACATATTTCTCAACAGGGTCTTCAACTGTTAGCACATTTGTGCTGACCTCTGATAGCTCTGCAAGGAGCGAGTAGAGGGTTGTTGTTTTACCAGAACCTGTAGGACCTGTCATAAGAACAAGACCATTTGGTAGTGAAATTGCTTTTCGCATAGTTTTTGCATCTTCATCGGAAAATCCGAGTTCTTCAAGTGACTGGATACCGAGTGAGCTGTCTGCAAGAAGCCTTATAACTATCTTCTCACCGAAAACAGTTGGCATACTAGCAACACGGGCTGAGATTTCTCGTCCGTTTACATTCATCGAAAAACGACCATCAAGAGGAATTCTCTTCTCAGCTATATCCATATTAGACATGATTTTAATACGTGTTGTAATAGCTGGTAGTGTGCGAACATGCATAAGAACAATCTCTGAT
>CAYJGP010000047.1:0-13384 GCA_964369435.1 uncultured Oscillospiraceae bacterium
GTTCAGAAAGCGCAGGGAGTATTCAAACTGCAATAAAAAAGCTGTTAGCTTCTGAAAGTATTTATTTTGAAGAGAGAGTTTCTGGAAATAAAACAAAAAAACTGTTTTATGTTACCGATAAAGGTAGGCAGGAGTTTTCTGTTTGGATTAGAACACCGATGCAAAGTGAAAAGATAAAAAATATGTAGTTATCTAAACTGTTTTATATGGGATTTACCTACAGAGAGAGCAGAGTGCGTGCAGTTAATAATTATGTTGAACAGTTGCGCGAGGGAACAAAAATGGTTTTAAAGGGTAAGAATATTATTGATAAAATTCTTATGAACCAAGAAAACCTCCCACCAGAAGTTGCGACCCATTTAGAGTTTCAAAGATATACTATTGAATTTGCAATTGATATGAATAAGTATGAAATAGAGTGGTACTTAAACTTACTAAAAAGATTTTAAACAAAGTCAGATACAGTTGATGCATTTTATGCACCAACTGTTTTTTATTGTGCAATTTAAAAAGTTAGTAAACTAAAAAATTTTTTAGAAAAATTTCCACCAAATTAACATTTAAAATAATTTTTAACTTACAGGTATAACCTTTTACAATTAGTCTTGTCTAATTAAGGTGAAATATATCAAAAATACAGAAAGTTTTTTAGTTGTAATGTATAATAATGTGTGATAAAATAACTTATGAAGTAAACAACTTCGATGAGGTGAATATTATGAGAAATGATAATTCAGAACAGTACAATAATGCGCAGTTTGGTAGTAATGTTGATAGTTTAGGAGGCGGAAAAAATCGCTCGGTAAACTTACAGCCTATGGATATCATTAACGGTTTTGAGGTACGTCCTGGTTTTTACGATGTTAATGGCGCAACCGCTATTCCTTGTGGTGTGAATTTCACCATACATTCTCATGGAGCAACTTCAATAGAACTTATACTTTTTCAAAACGGTGAGAACAAGCCGTATGCTGTGATACCTTTTCCAGCGCATTACCGTATGGGCAAGGTTTACTCGATGATCGTCTTTGATCTAGATATCGAAAAATTTGAATATGCATATCGAGTTGACGGTCCTTATGATAAAGAAAAAGGACTTATATTTGATAAGTCTAAATACCTGCTAGACCCTTATGCAAAAGTTGTTACTGGTCATGAGAAATGGGGATTATCTGCTAATAAAATACCATTTTACAAATCAAAAGTTGTTAAGAACAATTTCGACTGGGGAGATACAAGACAACCGCTTATTCCAGACGAAGATATTATAATTTACGAACTTCACGTCAGAGGTTTCACTAAAGATAGCAGCTCAAATGTCAAATATCCAGGCACATTTAAAGGTTTGATTGAAAAAATCCCGTATCTCGTTGAACTTGGGGTCAACGTTGTTGAACTAATGCCTGTATTTGAGTTTGACGAAATGCTTGATGCGCGCAACCATGAGGGCAACGAACTGTGTAACTACTGGGGATATAGTACCGTTGGTTTTTTTGCGCCAAACACAAGTTATGCCGCTTTCCCAGAAGCAAACTTTGAGGGCAGTGAACTTAAAGAGCTTGTACGTGCTCTAAATGAAAATGGAATAGAGGTTTTTCTAGATGTTGTGTTTAACCATACAGCAGAGGGGGATAGCAACGGACCGTTTTTCAGCTTTAAAGGGATAGATAATAGCGTATACTATCTGCTTAACGAAGAAGGAGAGTATATGAATTACAGCGGTTGTGGAAACTCTGTAAACTGCAACCATCCAACTGTTCAAAGGATGATCATCGACTGTCTGCGCTATTGGGTAACTACCTATCATATAGACGGTTTCCGCTTCGACCTCGCTTCAATTCTTGGAAGAAATGAGCTGGGTCATCCAATGGATAGACCGCCACTTGTCCGCTCTCTTGCTTTTGATACCATTCTTGGTGACTCAAAGCTTATAGCAGAGGCGTGGGATGCTGCAGGTCTTTATCAAGTTGGTACTTTTCCATCTTGGAATAGATGGAGCGAATGGAACGGAAAATATAGAGATGATATTCGAAAGTTTCTAAAGGGCGATAGCGGAACTGCAAATGCGGCAGCACAGAGAATAGCTGGCTCACACGATATTTATGATCCTATTAATCGCACAAATGCATCGGTTAATTTTATAACCTGTCATGATGGTTTTACATTAAACGACCTATTTAGCTATAATGAGAAACACAACTTGAAAAACGGTTGGGACAATACCGACGGTGCGAACGATAATAACAGTTGGAATTGCGGTGTTGAAGGTAAGAGCGATGATGCCGAAATTAATACATTGCGAAAAAGAATGATTAAAAACGCAATAACTATCCTTCTTTGTAGCAGAGGAGCGCCTATGTTTTTGGCAGGCGATGAGTTTTGTAACACTCAATTTGGCAACAACAACGCATACTGCCAAGATAATGAAATCTCTTGGCTCGACTGGAGTAATCTCGATAAAAACAGAGATGTATTTGAGTTTTTCAAAAAGATGATAGCCTTTAGAAAAGACCATAAAATAATGCGCAAAAACATAAGTGATGGCGCCGGCGGATACCGCGATATAACTTTTCATGGTACAAAGCCAAATGTTGAAAAGTTCAATGAACACGACAGATATGTAGGTGTTATGTTTGCCGGTGAATATGAGAATAAAACACAAGATTATATCTATGTTGCAGCGAATAGCTATTGGGATAGCCTTGAGGTAGAACTTCCAAAACTGCCGCTTGGAATGCAGTGGGTTCTTGTATCGTCTACATTTGCAGAGGATAAGTATCTTGAATACAACGCGATGAAAAAGATGGAAATTCAGGCAAATACTGTAGCTGTTTTCATGGCAACGGTTATTGATGGATAACATGTAATCTAATTTACTAAACTTCGATAAACTGGAAATTGCTTATAATGTTTTTTTCAAAGGAGGTTTTGATGAAAAATAATGAAACTCCAAATCCAGATACTGTATATCCTGTACGAGGAATCGACACAGTAACATATATTAAGCCAACCATTACAAAACCAAATATTATCGTTGGTGATTTCACTTATTTTTCAGACAAGAATTTTGAAAGTTATGTTACACATCATTATGATTTTTATGACGATAAATTAGTCATAGGAAAGTTTTGTCAGATAGCTTCTGGTGTTACTTTTATTATGAATGGTGCAAATCATCAGATGAATGCTGTTTCTACCTATCCATTTTATATTTTTGAAGGGTGGAACCAACCCCCTCCAAACATGGCTGATTTCCCATTTAAAGGCGATACTAAAATTGGAAATGATGTTTGGATAGGCCAAAATTCAACAATAATGCCAGGTGTAACAATAGGTGATGGTGCTATTATTGGAACAAACAGCACTGTAGCTTGTGATGTTTTACCGTATACAATAGTTGCTGGAAATCCTGCAAAACAAATACGCAAACGCTTTGATGATAGATTAATTAATCTTTTGCTTGAATTAAAATGGTGGGATAAACCGATTTCTATAATCAATCATTTAATCCCGATTTTGTCAAATAGCGATTTAGCGTTTGTAGAAGATGAAATAAGAAAAATTATATCTTCTGATAAATAAAATTTAACAATTAATTAAAGCAATAAGCTGATTTTTATAATAATATTCATTGTTATAAGTTTTAGCTTGTTGTTTTTTATGTTATTTTTTGATATAATATTTTTTATTGTAAGAATAAATAATCGAGGTGTATAATGGACAGAATTGAGATAGCAAAGCTAAATAGATCGTATCCGAGCTTTTCAGGTGAAAACATTCTGATAAACGGCTGGGTAAAGACCCTTCGTAGCTCTAAGGATATCGGATTTATTGAAGTTGTTGACGGCACAAGCTTCAAAGGGGTGCAGATCGTTATTGAGTCTAGTAACTTAGCAAACTTTTCAGAAGTTGCAAAGTATAATACCTTTACATCACTTTCGGTTGAAGGTGAAGTGGTTATAACAGATGGCGCGAAACAACCTTTTGAAATTAAAGCGAAAAAAATCGAGTTAATAGGGGAGTCATCTCCTGAATATCCTCTGCAAAATAAAAGACACTCACTAGAGTATCTTCGATCAATAGCTCATATTCGTCCCCGTGCAAATACATTTTATGCAGCGTTTAAAGTACGCTCTGAAGCGGCATTTGCAATTCACAAGTTTTTTAATGACCGTGGTTTTGTATATGCACACACACCAATTATTACAGGTAGTGACTGTGAGGGTGCTGGCGAGATGTTTCGAGTAACAACCCTTGATATGACAAACCCTCCGAAAAATGATGACGGAAGTATCGATTATAGCAAAGACTTCTTCTCAAAAGAGACTAGCCTTACCGTTTCAGGTCAGCTAGAAGCTGAATGTATGGCTATGGCATTTGGAAATGTTTATACTTTTGGACCTACTTTTAGAGCAGAGAACAGCAACACCCCTCGACACGTTGCAGAGTTTTGGATGATAGAGCCTGAAATTGCTTTTGCTGATCTCGGCGACGATATGATCCTTGCACGAGATATGGTGCAGTATGTTATTTCGCATGTTTTATCGAGCTGTAAAGATGAGCTTGAGTTCTTCAACAACTTCGTTGATAAAGGACTGATTGAAAGATTAAACACACTTGTTAAATCGGAGTTCCAAAAGGTCACTTATACAGAGGCAGTTGAAATTTTAGAAAACTGCGGTGAAAAGTTTGAGTTTAAACCATACTGGGGTTGTGATCTACAAACAGAGCATGAAAGATATCTAACTGAGAAGCATTTCAAAGGCCCGGTATTTGTTATAAACTACCCGAAAGAGATAAAAGCATTCTACATGCGCTCGAATGATGACGGTAAGACTGTTGCCGCAATGGATATGCTTGTCCCTGGCATCGGAGAGCTTATAGGTGGTAGCCAAAGGGAAGAGCGACTCGATGTTTTGATATCTAAAATTAAAGAGATGGATTTACCGATTGAGGATTATAGCTGGTACCTCGATCTTCGCCGCTTCGGCACAGTTCCACACGCAGGATTCGGTCTTGGCTTTGAGCGTCTTGTTATGTATCTCACAGGAATTTCAAACATAAGAGATTCTATCCCGTTCCCACGTACTCCAGGTAATGCGGAATATTAAAAATATACAAGTTTGTAAATTAAATATTGTTTTATCATAGTATATAGCGGTGACTTTTATAGTCGTCGCTATATTTTTTGCAAGTTTTTATTTTTATACTTGCAAAATCCGTTTAGTTAATATATAATTTAATATATAAATGCAAGATGCATTCTTGATGAAAAACAAAAAGTTATCTTTATATTATAAATCATCATCTTTTCTTTTGATGATTACTTGTGTTATTATTTCTAAATGATGACATTTAAAGTATGCTTTTTAAGCTCTACGCTGTTTTGCATCTAATTAATAATCGAAACTATGGGGGAACAAATAATGGTTGAAAATAACAAGCTTTCACAGCTATATGATAGATATAACGAATTAAAAGCAAGAAATCTAAAACTCGATATGTCCAGAGGGAAACCATCGCCAGAACAGCTTGATCTTTCTCTTGATTTATTCAAAAAATTTAGCAGTAAAGAGTCTTTTATATCAGCAGACGGAACGGACTGTAGAAATTACGGTTTGCTCGATGGACTGCCAGCTGTAAAACAGTTGTTCTCAGAGATAATGGATACACCAGCTGAGAATATTTTTATAACTGGAAATTCATCTCTTAATATTATGTATGATAACATATCAAAAGGGTTTACACATGGTTATAATAACTGCCCACCACAGGCAACACAAGGTACTGTAAAGTTTTTATGTCCATCTCCAGGCTACGATAGACACTTTATGATTTGTGAGACATTTAATATAGAGATGATTACCATTAATATGACTAAAACAGGACCAGATATGGATACTGTTGAACGCCTAGTATCAGCTGATTCATCAATAAAGGGTATGTGGTGTGTACCAAAATACTCAAATCCCGATGGTATAACATACAGTGACGAAACAGTTCGAAGAATAGCTGCACTAAAACCTGCCGCAGCTGATTTCAAAGTATATTGGGATAACGCATATGCAGTTCATGATCTTGATGTTGGAAATGGCGATAATCTTCTTCCTATATTTGATGAGGCGAAAAAATGCGGCAATGAAGATATGATCTTTCAGTTCGCCTCAACTTCAAAGATAACATTTAGCGGTGCTGGAATCTCTGCATTTGCAACAGGCGATACTGAGCTTGCACGACTAAAAAAGCTAATTGGATTTCAAACAATTGGGTTTGATAAAGTAAACCAGCTAGCTCACATAAAAATGCTACCTCATATTGATGCAGTACGTGATTTAATGGCTCTGCACTCTTATATTATAAAAAGTAAGTTCGATGCTGTTTGTGATGCGCTAGGTAGACTTTTAGAAGAGGGGATAGGTGAATATTCCCGCCCGAACGGTGGATATTTTGTAAGTTACTATGCAGAACACGGCACAGCGCAAAAGATTGGCAAGTTATGCAGTGAATGCGGGCTTACTCTAACAAAGGTTGGAGCTGCGTATCCTTATGGAGTTGATAAAAACGATAGTCATATAAGAATTGCTCCAACATTTCCATCTTTATCAGAACTTGAGACAGCAATGGAAATATTTGAAGTGTCGGCTAAAATAGCTTATTTAGAGAAATAAAAAAAATTTTATAAAAACAAGGGTAAAACCTTGTTTTTATTTTTGTTTTTTAGTATAATAATAAATACTGTTGACAAATTGCAAATATAATTCTGGAGGACTTAGAATGAGAAAAAGATCCAAATTAGTGTTCTTTTCCGTCTTAGCACTGATACTAGCACTCGCTTATACTTCATTTTTTGGTATAAGTTCAGAGTATGGGGATTACACGAATGTAATCTTTAAAGGTGCAGACGAGATTAGACTCGGTATTGACATTAGAGGTGGTGTTGAAGTAACGTTTACACCTGCCGATGGAGTTGATGCCACCGACGAGCAGATGAGAGGTGTTGAAGAAGTTATAAACACAAGGCTTGTCACAAATAACATAACTGACAGCGAAGTTTACACAGACTTTCAAAACGACAGAATAATTGTTCGTTTCCCATGGACTGCTGATGAAACAGAGTTTGACCCAGCGGCTGCTATTGAAGAGCTTGCTGCAACAGCGATGCTCACATTCAGAGAGGGCAGTGAAGTTGATGCACTAGGCGCACCGACAGGTGTTACAGCCGAGAATATCGTGCTCACAGGTGATGACATAGCAAGTGCTGAACCTCAGGTTTATACCGAAAATGGCGTTCAAAATTTCATTGTATCACTAACACTTAATGAGAGCGGGAGAGAGAGCTTCTTTGAAGCTACATCTAGGCTTTCAGAAGAAGGCGGAGTTATCTCTATCTGGATGGATGACGTTATGATAAGCGCACCTTCGGTGGACGAGCCTATCGATGACGTTAACGCTATAATTCAAGGTAATTTTACAGCTGAAGAGGCTCAGCTACTAGCTGATCAGATAAATGGTGGTGCGCTACCGTTTGCTCTAACTGCGGAAAACTACAATACAATTAGCCCATCGCTTGGTAGCGGAGCACTTAATGCTATGGTTATAGCTGGTATTATTGCATTTATCCTTATATGTGCATACATCATATTTAGCTACAGACTGCCTGGTGTAGTTGCTTCGATATCGCTACTTGGCCAACTTGCAGGATCAATTGCTGCAATTTCAGGATTCCTTGCTGTTGTACCTTCATTCACACTAACTCTACCAGGTATTGCAGGTATTATACTTGCAATCGGAATTGGTGTCGATGCAAATGTTATAGCGGCTGAGAGAATTAAAGAAGAGATTAATCTTGGCAAAAGCATTGATTCATCGGTAAATTCAGGATTTAAAAAGGCGTTTTCTGCTGTTTTCGATGGCAATGTAACTATAGTTATAGTAGCGCTTATCCTAATGGCTGCATTCGGCCCACCGACAAATATCTTTGCTCAGATATTCAATACCGTATTCTTCTTCTTTAGCACATCAATAGCTGGTGAAATCTATTCATTTGGATACACCTTACTTGTTGGCGTTATCCTAAACTTCATCTTCGGTATAGGTGCAACAAGACTTATGCTTAAGAGTGTTTCAAAGTTTAAGATATTTAGAAAACCGGCGCTTTATGGCTATAAAGGAGGTGCTAAATAATGATTGATATCATTTCGAAGAGAAAACTATTTTTCACCTTTTCTGGTATTCTTATCACAGTAGCACTCATAGTTTCGCTTGTATTTGGCGTAAAACTTGATATGCAGTTTACAGGTGGAGCTGTTATAACTTTCTCGTATGAGGGAGAGGTTTCAACCAATGAAGTTGCAACATTGCTTACAGATGAGTTTTCACAGCAGGTAACTGTTATATCATCTGAAAATTTCGTTACAAACACACCGAATATAAATATCTCGTTTGCTTCGGGTGACAATTTTGATAACACAACACTTACAACAATTTCAGATCTTTTAGTCGAGAGCTATCCCGAAACTAATTTCTCACTATTAAGCTCAAACAGTGTTGAGGCCTCAATGGGACAAGAGTTCTTCTTTAAATGCCTTGCAGCTCTAGCACTTGCCGCTGTCCTTATGATTTTATATATCACTGTAAGATTTCGCAAAATTGGTGGTCTTTCAGCTGGAGTTATGGCGGTTATAGCACTTCTACACGATATTATAATGGTTTATGCAACATTTGTAATATTCAGAATACCGCTAAACGACAACTTTATAGCTGTTGTACTAACAATTATTGGTTACTCGATAAATGATACAATAGTTATCTACGATAGAATTCGTGAGAACGATATTCTTCTTGGCAAAAAAGTTCCACTTCGCGATAAAGTTAATCGCTCGATAAACCAGTCGCTTAGAAGAACTATAAACACCACTGTAACAACTGTTATCGCAATGACAGTAGTTGGTGTTGTTTGCTTGATATTCAATGTAGACTCTATATTATCATTTGCGTTCCCAATGATAATCGGTATGCTATCAGGTGTTTATTCAACTATCTGTATCGCAGGACCTCTATGGGTACTCTGGAACGAGAAAAAAGAGAAGAAAACAACAACAAAATAATTTTTAAAAAAGAAGTGGTACATCCGCTTCTTTTTAGATGAGGTATATTTATGAAGATAGGATTATCTTCCGCTTGTATCTATCCAAAACCGACAGAGATCGCAGTTGAGCAGGTGCTGAAGCAAGGCTCGAAGATTATAGAAATTTTTCTCTGCTCTCCATCTGAAACAGATGTTCTATTTATTCGCGACTTAAAGGCAAAGTGCGATGAATACGATGCAAAAGTTGTTGCAATTCATCCGTGGTCATCTGCGTTTGAACCGCTATTCTTTTTCTCAGGTTACGATAGAAGAATTTTCGATGGAATTGAGCTTTATAAAAAATACTTTGAGGCTGCAAATATACTCGGTGCAGGACATATAGTTTTTCACGGCGATAGAAAAGACAAAATCTCACCAAATGAGAGATACTTCAATTCGTTTTCAAAACTTGCTATGGCTGCAAAAAGTCATGGTGTTTACCTAGCACAGGAGAATGTTGGATATTGTAAAAGTGGCTCGCTTGAGTTTATTCGTGAAATGCGTCAAAATCTGCCTGATACGAAGTTTGTTCTCGATATAAAGCAGTGTCGCAGAGCGAATGTAAATCCTTCTGACATGGCAGAAGCTATGGGTAAGAATATAGTTGAGCTGCATTTAAGTGATCACGATGATAAAAACACATGTATGCTACCTGGAAAGGGTGGATTTGACTTTTTTGATTTTTTTGCTAAACTAAAAGAGCAGGGTATAGATGATATACCCGCCCTTCTTGAACTATACCGAGATAACTACCAAAATGAGTGCGACTTAAGCGAAGCGGTATCTTATCTCAATAATAAACTATAAGGAGTTATGCTATGAGGTGTCCGTTTTGCAGTTTTGATGAAAGCAAGGTAATCGACTCTCGTTCAACAGATGAAGGTGCACGTATTCGTAGAAGACGTGAATGCTTAAAGTGCACTAAAAGATTTACAACCTATGAATATGTTGAAATTGTCCCACTTGTTGTTATAAAAAAGGATAAATCGCGAGAGACCTTTAACAGAAACAAAATTTTAAAAGGGATTATAACAGCTTGCGAAAAGCGACCTGTCTCGATAGTTGATATCGAGAGGATGATTGACGATATTGAGAGTGAACTTTTAAATTCACTTCAGAGAGAAGTACCTTCTGCAAAAATAGGCGAAATGGTTATGGATAAACTTAAAGACATCGATGAAGTTGCTTACGTGCGCTTCGCCTCTGTTTATCGACAGTTCTCAGATATAAACTCGTTTATGTCGGAGCTTGAGGGAATACTAAAGGATAAACGCTCACAGTAAATTATAAAGATGCGGAAACTCAGTTCGGTAAATATGCTCGATTGAACTTTTAATCTCCTCGAGGTTTGCTGTAAATTCTCCTTCTTCTTCTGTCCGGTAGTACTCCTCAAGAGAAATCACCGCAAGCTCTATTGCCTCTAGATGTTGATGTCTAGTCATCACTATTAAAATTGGCTCCAGATCGCTCCATGCTTCACGTATTTTACCGATATAAAGCACGGTATCGTCGTTATTGTCGTTTTGTGCTGCAAACATCGCTTTTTCAGTAAGGGAAACAAGATAATTTTTCTGATAATCAAGATAAAAAAGCCAACCGATTAACAGGCAGAGAATAGTTATGAGAATTGCTACTGATATTTTAAACCTTCTCATTTATCCTCCTTATTAATAATCTCATAAACCCCATCGCTATCACATGTCATAATAAGCACCGCCTTTTGGGTGGTGTTTTTTTCTTTTAGGGTTTTGTAAAGCCAGTTTGTATCATATCCAATTTTCGATAGAGAGTCTTCAATAACGCTTCCATTTAAAATTATAGTCAAAGGAGGATTTTTGCTAACCCCCTTAATGCCAAGGTCTTTGTTGGTTGGCGATTGAGCTTCTTGTTTTCGAACAAAGCTTATCTTACCATTTGTCTCCATGACTGCGAAATAAACATCAGAGAGGGTGAATATTTCGTTTTGATGCATCTCTTCTAAGATATCACTTGGTGATAGCCTTAGATAATCGAGATTTTTTTGATTTAAAACTCCATTTTCAATAACGATTTTTGGCCTGCCTTGTGTCATATATCGCACCTTTAGATTTTTTGAAGCTATATACGAGACAATTATCTCGAGCGAAACAAGCACTAGAATTGGAACTAGTCCACTGATAATTGAAATTGAAGTGTCTTCAATAGGAAGTGCTGCAATATTTGAAATCATAATCGATATAACAAGCTCTGTTGGGGAGAGCTCACCCATCTGACGTTTCCCCATAAGTCTTATACAGATAGAAACTACAAAGTAGAGGATTATCGTTCTTATAAACGCCACCAACATATCAATCAACCCTTTCAAAAAACTAAACCTTAAAATTATCTTTGTTTTTTTTGGTAAATTTATACCTTTTGGGCAATAAATAATTAGAGGTGATTTTATGACTCAAAAGATTTCGCATAGCATATCGGAAAATAGAGATATGGTTTTAACAGCTATGTCCAAAAGTCAAGATGTGCTTTTTAAAGATATTAAGGTCGGTGGAGTTGACTGTTTTATTGTTCATTGTGATGGAATGATTAACAAAGATATGCTCGGTGCAACGGTGCTTAATATTCTTGCTTTTAGAAACGAGGAAAGTTCGGCCAGTAAAGTTTACAACTATATCTTTAAAGAATCAACAATTCTACCAGATATCAAAGAAACAGATGATTTTGATGAAGCGCTTTACTTTATGATGTCTGGCTTTGCTATGATATTTATAGATGAAGTTCCAAAAGCAATAGCTATAGGTGTACAGGGGATGCCTGGACGTTCTGTTGCGCCGCCTGTTGGTGAAAACAATATCAGGGGAGCAGGCGAGGGTTTTATTGAAAATTTTAAGATAAATGGCGCTATGATTAGAAAGCGACTCCGCTCAAGAAATCTTGTTTTTGAGAGTTTAGTTGTCGGTGAGTATACTAATACAGCAGTAACACTTGTCTACCTAGACGATAAGGTGAACAAAAACCTCTTAAAGGATATAAAAGAAAAACTCGGTCGGATAAAAAAAGATATTATCGTTGATAGCGGATATATTGCAGCGCAGATTACCGAGAAGAAAATGGGTTTTCTGCCAACTGTTGGCTATACAGAACGGCCAGATACAGCCGTCGCAAAGATTAACGAAGGCAGGATAGTATTAATAGTAGATGGTAGTCCTTTCGTGCTTATTCTGCCGTATATATTTATTGAAAATTTTCAAAATATAGACGACTACACCCGCAAACCATACTATGGAACATTTTTGCGTTGGATTAAGTATATTTCGGTTGTCGTATCTATCTTTTTGCCGGGAGTCTATATTGCAACTGTTATTTATAACCCTGAATATATACCAAAAGACCTAATAGAAAATATCGTTACAACAGGTGCAACAACTCCGTTCCCATTACTACTTGAAGCGATGTTTGTCTGGTTTTTGTTCGAGGTGTTAATCGAAGCTGGACTTCGGCTCCCAAAAAACATCGGACATGCTATCGGTATTGTTGGAGCACTCGTCGTTGGCGAGACTGCGGTTTCAGCAGGGATAATAAGTGCACCAATGGTCATTATTTTGGCTTTCACCGCAATTAGTGCTTTTGTTGTTCCATTCTTATATACTCAGGTTATCTTCTTGAGGTTTCTAAATATTTTAATTGGTGGAACATTCGGAACACTAGGTCTCATCTTCTCAGCGCTCGCCCTTATCGCTCTGCTTGTATGCACTTCTTCATTTGGTGTTCCATATTTTGCGCCGATCTCGCCATTTTCAAAAAAGGGACTTGGTGATAGTTTGTTTGTTCGAAGTAGCGATAGACGAAATATAGATACGATTTATGATCTTCCGGGGGCGAGTGACAATGAGGAATAATTTAGTTTCATCGAGTGAGATAATCAAAGCGGCAGTTTCTTCAAGACTGTTTGTTTTTGTAGCTAATTTACAGAGTTTTGGGAAACTTAATTTAATGGAAATATTAATCAGCGAGATTATAAGTTTCATTTTGGTTGTATTAGTTTACTTTTTATTTAGTAAAAGAGAATTTACAAATATAAAATTTATCCGCGTTTTGGTTTCAATTTATTTAGCTGTTGTTTTAGCATCAACAGCATTTACATTAAGCTATTATACGACAAATAATCTATCATACAATTATAACTACCTGGTTATCCCGATACTTGTGGTTTTAGTCTCATTATACCTTGCAAACAACGGTATCGAAGGTGTTTGTCGATTTTCAAATTTAGCTGTTGGT
>CAYJGP010000048.1:0-391 GCA_964369435.1 uncultured Oscillospiraceae bacterium
AAATGGAGGTAGATTAGATGTATAACAATTTTAAACCGACAATCTGGAGTAGCCAGATTAGCAGAGATCTTGAAAAAGCACTTGTCTTTGCAGAAAATACAAACAGACAATATGAGGGCGATGTTCGAAAAATGGGCGATTCGGTCCGCATACTCGGTGTATCAAAGCCAACTATATTCCAGACAAACAAGAGCGAGATTGCTTTATCTGACGCTGAGTACATAAGCGATACTTCGGTGACAATGCTTATCAATAACATTGCATACTTTAACTTTAAAGTAGATGATATCGATTCAAGGCAGGCGCCAGGTGGACTTATGGACGTTTTGAACAAAGAAGCGACAGAAGCTCTTTGTGATACGATGGACAAGCATATTGCAGATGTTGCTAA
>CAYJGP010000048.1:401-13114 GCA_964369435.1 uncultured Oscillospiraceae bacterium
AATCAGCTATAAAGTCATCGGCGGCAGCGACAGTTGTAACCGCAGATAATATCCTAGGTCTTATAGATGATGCACTTTTAAAGCTATATGAGAATGATGTTAGTCAAACAACGAGGATTACTATTACAGTTGATCCGAAATTCTACATGCTGCTCAGAGAGGCTTATATTAAGCTTGATACCGATAACTCAGGGGTGCTAAAGAATGGCTTTGTTGGCAAGTATGGAAATGTTTTAGTTAAGATGTCAAACAATGTTGCATCTGGTACAGAGGCAGGATCAAGACTTATACAGCTTAAAACAGATAGAGCGATAGCTTTTTGTAATCCTGTTACGCATATTGAAGCTTATCGTCCTGAAAATAGCTTTAGCGATGCAGTTAAAGGGTATGTTTTATACAATGCAAAACTTGTTCGACCAAAAGAGATGGTTGTGCTAAACGTTAAATACAGCTAAGGAGGAAACTATGGCTATAACAAAAAAAGAAATTTTCAAAATAACAAATAGAAATGAAGCGACTCAAATGATCGATGGGTACAGCTTGGGTGATGGGATCGCTCTTGATTTTACGGGCGATGACAACAAGGTGTTTTTTATGACAAACGGCGGAAGTGCAACGATAAAAGGCGGGAATAGCGGATTTGGAGGTGCTGACTTAGAGCTTCTAGACGGATACTGTGCAGTTATTGACAGTGGAAGGTTTAAGAATGTTTCGGGGGAGTATAAGGATCATATTTTAATAACAGGTGCGACCGGTTCGGTTATTTCAGTTTTTGAGATGCCTTAATGAAGGGGGGATTTCCCCCTTTTCATTTAAAAGTGGGGGGTGCTTATGAAAGTTTTTCAGGTTATTGAGGCGGTTGCGGCTCTCGGTTTTTTGACAGAAGAGAGCAAGGTGGCATATAGAGATACAATGCTTTTATCACTCGACAGGGCGGTGAAGACGGTAGCGAATGAAGTTGAGGCAGAAATAGGAGAGGTAAGGTTTACTCATAAGGCAGCTCAAAACTGTTTTAATGCAGATGAGCTTATTGGGTATAGTGGTAGTACATTGAGATTTTTTGCAAAGGGGATTAAATCATATTATTTTCTCTGTGATGGGAACGGTGTAGCGACGATAAATTCAGATGCAGGCAGCGAGGTATTAGAGCTTGTGAGCAGCGGTGAATTTGTAGCTTATCGTGGGTTTGTTTCTGGGGATACTGAGATTGTTTTTGAGGGCGAGTACAGCTACAATATAAAAAATCTGGCGGGGTATCAAGAGAAGTGCAGTGATGATGTTGCGGATATAGTTTGTTATGACAGTTATGTAAAATACGACCTTCAAGATATTACAAAAGAAGGTGAGGAAGTTCGATTTTTATCTCTTTATGAAAAACCGATTTTTGAAGGTTGCGATAGAGTTGTAAGAGGGGTTTTAAGCTATACGATTGGCAGTGAGCTTTTTATTAAATCTAAAGAGAGTTTTGTCGTTTGTGTTCGATATAAAAAGCAACCTATAACTATAGATAAAGAGACAGATGATAACTTTGAAATAAATCTTCCGCAAAGAGTTTTGTTTTTAGTGCCACTGCTGACGGCGTTTTACTTACTTCGTGACGATGAGCCTAATATGGCGGATATCTATTATAACGATTATGAGCAGAAAAAGAATAATCTTATTTTAGCGAATAGCTCGCCAGTTGCAAGGGTTGTGGCAAAGGAGGAGTTTTATGCCGATACCTATCTCGGATAATCCAAAACTATACAAGACGGAATACAGCAAATTTCATGGTGTTGATTTTTCAAAAGATCCTTATCTTGTAGATAAAAGTCGATCACCTGATGCGCTTAATATTTACTCAGATATAGGTGGAGAGCATCTAAAGAGGCCAGGGTATAAGCTTTATGCAAGCTTTAATGGTAAGATTAATTCAATGGTGTTTGGGGTTATGGGAGGCAGCGAGGTATTTGCTGTTCATAGCGGCGATAAACTGCATATTATCTCTGGTGAGCAAAACAGTGAAGTGTATACGAATCTTTTAGATGAGCGCTCTTCTATATTCTTTGCAAGGCATCAAGATAGCACAAAGCTCTTTTTAATTACTGGGAGAGAATTCATAGTTTATGACGGTGTAAGTGCTGTTGATGTTTCAGCGATCGCAACTGTTCCGGTGATACTTATCGCAAAAAGTCCTGATGGTGGCGGTGAGGTGTTGCAGCCGATTAATATGCTAACGCCAAAAAGGATAGAGAAATTTACAGGAGACGGAAGTTCGAAAATCTACAGTCTTAGTGCGGATGGAATTGATGATGACGAAGTTTTAATCACTGAAATTTTAGAAGATGGAGAACGAACGCTTGAAGAAGGGGTTAATTTCTCGGTAAACAGAGAGCTTGGAGAGATAAGCTTTACCCTCCCACCACCTGTTTCGTCGACAACAGGAGAGGATAATATTGTTATCGAATATGCGAAAACCGTTGCAGGGTATAAAGAGAGGATCGTTGGATGTAAAGTTTTTAGCTTTTATGGTTATGGTGGGAACAATAGGCTGTTCGTGACGGCAAATGAAGACTACCGTGAGTATGATTTCTATAGTGAATATGATGATCCGTGCTATTTTCCAGATCTTAACTACTCTCGAATAGGCAATAACAATACAAAGGTTATGGGATACCTAAAAATCGGCGAATATATGCTAATCATCAAAGAGGATAACGGTCAAGACACTAGTATTTTTATAAGGAGTGCTTCAATTTTAGATGGAATTGTTATTTTCCCTATAAAATCTGGAATAACAGGTGTTGGAGCTGTTTCTCGTGGGTGTTTTGCTTCACTTATTGATGAGCCGATGTTCCTTGCAAGAACTGGGATTTATGCAGTTACTTCAAACAATATATCAACCGAGCGTGTGCTTAAAAACAGAAGTTACTATATTAATCCAAAACTTAATGATGAAGAGAATTTAGGAGAAGCTGTTGGATGTGAATATAGTGGGTATTACTTTGTTTTTGTAAACGGCCGTGTTTACATATTGAACTCAAGGGAGAAAAGCATTGTTGGCGGGAGCGACGATTTTGTTTATGAGTGCTACTATTGGGATAATATACCAGCATATTCTGTTGTTTCATATGGTGAGGATCTTTTTTTCGGAACGTTATCTGGAGAGATATTTAAGATGAATTTTAACAACAACGGATATGACAGGTACAGCGATAACGGCAAACCTATAAAATGCTACTGGACTACTAATCAAGATGATGATGGAGACCCAACAATCTATAAAAATCTTGTAAAAAAAGGTAGCGCAGTCGTTATTAAGTCGGCGCAGAATACGTCAGCGAAGATTGAGTTTGCAGTAGATGGAGATAATTTTCAAGAGATGCAAACCGAAGATTTTACCGTTTTTAGCTGGGATAATGTAAACTTTAACAAGTTCTCGTTTTATTTTGATATCAGAGTTAAACAGATATATCTTAAAGAGGCTGTTAAAAAATATCGGACATTGCAGTTTCGTGTTTCGAATGAGATTATAAACGAAGGATTTGGACTATATGAAATAATAAAACATTATCGTATAAAAAATTATGCGAGAGAGGGGTAAAATGGATATATTACAGAAAAAAGTTTCCGATGAAGAAGTGATATCAAATCAGATCGAAGGTGTTTCGCATGAATGGTATGGGAAGCCTTCACAGTTGCAGGCACTATTTGATAGACTTTGCAAGTTTTTGATAGGTAGGTATAATTCGCTTATAGATTTATTATCTTCAAATGACGGTGCGTCAAATATTAATACTACTAGCGGAAAGAGTGTTCAAGATGTCCTTTTAGAAAAAGCGGATATAAAAAATGTCTACACAAAAGAAGAAGCGCAACAGGCGATTACCGATAGGATTATTCATACCGGTAATGGTAATATGCTAATTAGTATCTACGATTGGGACGGAGACGGAGTTGTTGAGTTTAGTGATAGATCTTGGGATTCAAATAAACTCGGTGGAAAGCTGCCTTCTGAATATGCGCTTGCAAATCAGGTAGCTCGAGAGATTATTCATACAACAACAGAAGATGCTCACACTCTGACGGGAGATTTTAATCACTTTTATTTCAAAGCGATTAAAAGATACACGCAAGGTGAAGCGTTCACGCTAAACGGGGATGTGGTACAGGTGGTTAATAATTTTAATCAGCCACTCGGTACAGATGCGTTTAAAATTGGTGATATCGTTTTTGGTTTTTTATCTGAAGGGAAAATTCACTTGAATACAAGAAGAGTTCCGTATCGGTTGTGGAATGGGTCTTCGTATAGCAATGTTTTATCGGTGCCGAATATTGCGCTGTTTGACTATATTAGCTTAAGCGATAGTAACGTATCGCTCTGTAGGTTAGCAGAGCAAGGGAGCGATGAACAGATGGAAGTTACATTCACTTCATTTTTTAATGGAACTATGAGAAGTGCATTTGCTTTGATGAGACATTCCGCTGAAGATGAAATTACAGTAGACAGTTACAGCGATATTTTGCATTCATTTCCAAGTGGACACAATAGTATGGGAGATATTAAAGTATTGGAGATTTGGGGGTACTGATGGAGATTTATGGAATTGACGTTTCAAAATATCAGGGTGTTATCGACTTTGAGCGTGTAGCTAAAGATGGTGTTCGGTTTGTCATTATTCGAGTTGGATGGTGTGGATATGATGGGCTTATCACAAAAGGGCTTGACAGCTATTTTGAGAGAAATATCGAAGAGGCAAAAAAATACGGTATAGATGTTGGTGTTTATCTTTACAGCTATGCAAAAACAGCGCAAGCTGCAAAGGTTGCGGCGAAGTCTTTAATTGAAATTATTGCGCCATATAAACTTGACTATCCTGTAGTCTTTGACTTTGAAGATAGCACGCTTTATAAAGATAATGATAGAGCGCTAAATAGCGAGATATGTGATGCGTTTTTGAGTGAGATTGAGGCTGCTGGTTACTATGCAATGCTATATAGTTATACATATTTTCTCGATAGCTATCTCGACCTTGATATGCTAAAACAGTATGATGTTTGGGTAGCTGATTACAGAGGATATGTTGGGTTTCAGGGGGATTTTGGCATCTGGCAATATAGCTCAACAGGAAGTGTCGATGGGATATCTGGCAATGTTGATTTAAATATTGCATATAAGGATTATAAATCGATAATAGAGGCGGCAAAGCTTAACACAAATGAAACTGTGGAGGATGAAGTATCACTGCTTTCACAGTATAGAGATATCATTGCAAAAATCCACAATGAGACAGGCGAGGCACTTTTATGGAATTAGAAGTTGTTACTTTAATTATTGAAATTGCAGTTTATGCAATAGCCTTGGGATTTGCTTATGGTAGAGTGCAGTCGAGACTCAAAGCTCTTGAAGTGAAGATGGACAAACATAACAATTTTATTGAGCGAATAGTGGTTTTAGAGCAAAGGCTTTTAGAGCTTCGTCGATTGGTTGAGGATCAAGTTGTGGTAAAACATGAGAGAGGTAGTGATAAGAGATATGAAAATTAATTTAGCACTAAGATTTAAAAATCCCAAATTTTGGGTACAGATAGCGGTGGCTGTGTTTACACCGATATTTGCCTACTTTAATATAGCGGGTAGCGAGATAACAAGTTTTCAAATACTATTTGAAACGGTTGGTAAGGCGATACTAAATCCGTATTTATTGGTAGTTGTCGCAGCATCGGTATGGAACGCAATTGAGGATCCGACAACAACGGGGTTTTCTGATACTGCAGAAGTGCTTGAAAGCAATGAACCATTTAATTAAAAGGAGAGAATTATGGCAAATTTAGATTATTTATCAGCTGATCCAAGATTATATCTTGCGCAGCAGTTAAAACAAAGTGCAGACAGCTTTGCAAATGAGCTGTATAATAAAACTGAGGATGAAGCAGAAAAAGAGCGTGAGCGAGCCCTCAGAGAAAATTATATTGAAAGGGAGAGGAGTCTTCGGCTGTTACCACAGATGAATGCTGCTATAGGAAATACCGGCGGTCTTACCGAGACATCTCTAATTAACTTAGCTACTGGATACAGTTCAGCTAGGAGTACAATCGAAGCTGCATATCTATCGTTTATTGAGAGTGCAAGAGAGGCGCTTACCTCACAGATATACCAAAACAATCAAAATTACCTAAGTAATCAAATAGAGATAGCGCAGCAAACAAATACAACGCCAGCGACACCAGCTCCTGCTCCCACCTCTACTCCGGCGCCATCGTCTGGTAGTACAAGCAATAACATATCTTCTCTAAACAAGATAAAAGAGATGATAGCAAACACAACTTCAAAGAAAAATGCGAGCAACTACAACGCTAAGAAAAATATCGGGATATATGTTTAAAGACTGTATCACAAAAAATAAGAGAACCCGCAGTGAATTCTGCGGGTTCTCTTTACATTTTAAGAGTTTGTTCGATATAATTTTAATCAATAAATATTAGCTGTCCCTTGATGTTTTAGCTTTAAATCAGAACGAGTTTTTATCTATAAATCTGCTATGTAGTAGCTTTTATCCACAAGCATGCGGCAAAAACTTATAGCGATGCAGGAAATAGCTTGAAAAGCCAAGAGCATTTAAAACTATCAGTGGATTTCATAGCAGCTGCAAAAGTGCTTGAGTAAAGCTGTGTGGTGATAGGATCAAACTGTGAATAATAACTTAACTATATAATGCTGTGAATAGCATAATATTTAAGCAACAAAATATCCGCCATTTCGGCGGATTTTTTATTAGTAGTTAAGAAAGATAATGATGCAGATAGGATATTAAACAAAAACATTTTAAATAAATAATATTTACCTATATTACATCGCTCTATTAGATTTTATCAACCTAGTATTTTTCAATAACGCTGTGTAAATCTGATAATTTTCCAATATCGACAAAGCATTTATCTTCAATAAGATAGGTGGAAACACGCTCACCCATATCAATTGCCTCTTTAATAAGATCTGTTATATGGACAAAAGTATCTTTTGGAATTCTGTCTATAAACTCAGGATTTACAAGATACATACCAGCGTTTAGCTTTATCCTAAACGAAGGTTTTTCCTCCATTGAGAGGATAGCGCCATCTTCATCGGTATTAATAACACCATAGGGCACAACAACCTCGTGATCTGCGCATACCATCGTGACAACACTGCCGCTTTCATTATGCATCTTTGCTATCTCTGCGTAGTTTGCTTCGATTATATTGTCGCAGCAGGTGACAAAGACAGGGGTATCATACTTTCCTGCAAGGAATGAAAGACCGCCGCCTGTTCCAAGAGGAATATCTTCATCGGCGAATGACACAGTATAGGGGAGCGAAATCTCCGAAAAATAAGACTTAATAAGGTTCTTTTTGTGATTTACAACAAGGGTCATATCGGTACAGCCAAATCTGTTAAACCGCTCGAGAATCATCTCGGTAATGGTTTTATCGCCTATCGGAATAAGCGGTTTTGGCAAAACTGAGGTGTATGGGTATAGCCTTGTTCCAAGACCGCCTGCCATCATAACAACAGGGTAATCAACAGAATGTTCAAGGCGATATACAGCGCCGCCATCAAAAATAACCGAGTGCACAACACCGTTTTTATCGGTCATCGGAATGCATTCAAGGTCATTTGCAAAGAGAAGCTCTTTTGCATCTGGCTCATGATATCCTTCTACGAAAATCGGAGCGTGATTTGCAGCGGTGCTAACATCGTCGTTTAAAGTGCCGCCCGATACAAGGTACCGTCTAATGTCTCCATCGGTAATTATTGCAGTTATTTCACCTGTCGATTTTGTTAATATAAGCGTCTTTTTGCCGTTTATATCTATCTTGTTTATCGCCTCTTTTATGGTGATAATTTCATTTGCGATAAAATCGGTAAAATTCATAAAATCATCCTAACTTAAAATATCTTTTAATGCGTTGCAAACTGCTATAACCTCATCTTTTGTGAGTGAAGTTGAGCATGGGAGGTTGATTATCTTCTCTCGGTAATACTTTGCTTTTTCTATCTTGTATGCGGTGTCGTTTTCATAAGGCTTTAGCCTGTGAATAAGCTCCCAAACAGGTCTTGTCATTATCCCTTTTTTAGCGAGCTTTTCCATCAATGAGTCTCTATCATCGGATAAGAATGAATAAAACCAGTAGTTTGGACGAGTATCTTTACGGAATGGATGTAGAGTTACTCCGTTTTCGATATATAAATCATAGTTTTCCTTTTTTGTAGCGATAAACTGCTCAACCATCTCAAGCTGTCCAACACCTATTGCTGCCTGAACATTTGTCATTCTGTAGTTATATCCGACCTCATTATGGATAAAATGAAGCTCATCTGCCTTTGCTTGGGTTGATAGGTGTCTACAATACTCTACAAGTTCTGTGTTATTGCCGAGAATCATTCCGCCACCGCCGGTTGTGATAAGCTTGTTTCCGTTAAAACTAAGCACCGAGATGTCGCCTAGAGTACCAGCATATCTACCCTTCAAAGGACCGTCGGTATAGTAGGTGCCAAGCGCTTCGGTTGCATCCTCGACTATTTTTATATTATATTCTTCACAGATTGGAATAATCCGCTCCATATCTGCAAGGTTTCCAAAAACATGAACTACAGAAAGGGCAACAACCCTTCTACCTGAGTTTTTATTTATCGTCACTCCCGCGTCTTTTCTACACTCGTTTTCAAGGAAACTAAGTAGTTTGTCGGGGTCGATGCAGAGTGAATCGTCGCAATCGATAAAAACAGGATTGCAAAATGCATAGCGGACGGGGTTTACCGCCGCTATAAATGTAAGTGTTGGGACCAAAACTTCGTCTGAAGGTTTTGCACCGATTGCAAGTAGAGATAAATGGAGTCCAGCCGTTCCGCTTGCAACTGCAGCTGCCGCCGCCGCACCTGTGTATTTCTTTATATCCTCTTCAAATCGAGTTATATAAGAGCCTCCTGTTGAGACCCAACCCGAATGAAGAGCTTCGTTTATATATTTTTGCTCGTTGCCGCAGATATTTGGCACCGACAGTGGAATGTTTAACATAAATGCTCCCCTTTGCATGATGCAGAAAAATTTTATATGTTGTAGATATCGCTCTTATATCCCGATAGGTTGCCTTTTAGCCACTCTATAGTTGCCGAAAGTCCTTTTGCAAGGTCATATTTCGGTGTCCAATCGGTAAGTGAAGTTATCTTTTTGTTACAGCCAAGAAGCCTATTTACCTCGCTCTTTTCAGGGCGTAGTCTCTCATCTTCGCAGATGATCTTTGCATCTGGGTTTATCTGGCGGATAAGCTCGTTTGCAAGGTCTCCTATAGAAATCTCAACTCCAGTTGCTATATTTATCTCTTCGCCTATCGCCTTATCACAGCCAG
Organism: uncultured Oscillospiraceae bacterium; assembly: GCA_964369435.1. Classification (GTDB taxonomy): domain Bacteria; phylum Bacillota; class Clostridia; order Oscillospirales; family Ruminococcaceae; genus CAYJGN01. Next base: position 9,770 of record CAYJGP010000048.1, read on the forward strand.
CTATAGCCATCATTCCAGCTACAGTATCAAGAACGAAGTTGAAGTCACGTGTTGGTGTTAAGCTTCCGAGTTTTATCTCAGAGGCGCCGTTTAGAAGCTGGGTTATGATAGTTGGTATAACTGCCCTTGCCGACTGGCGCGGACCATAGGTGTTAAATGGGCGAACGATAGTAACAGGTGTTTCAAAGCTTCTATAAAAGCTCTCACACAGCCTATCAGCACCAATTTTCGTCGCCGAGTAGGGCGATTGGCCCTGGAAAGGATGCTTTTCATCGATAGGGACATACTGCGCAGTTCCATAAACTTCGCTTGTACTTGTCGATAAAACCCTTTTGCAATCAAGATCCCTTGCCGCCTGCAAAACGTTTAGAGTCCCCTTTATATTTGTATCAACATAACTATCTGGTGAATGGTATGAAAAAGGAATTGCGATAAGCGCCGCTAAATGGTAGACAATATCAATATCCTTCATCGAAGTTTTAACCCCATTTGGGTCTCTTATATCGCCTGAAAAAATTTCTATTTCTTTTAAAATATCTTTTGGAAGGCTATCGAGCCAACCGTAGCTGCTAAATGAATTGTAGCATACGAATGCACGAACCGACGCTCCGCTCCGTACAAGTTGCTCTGTTAAATGACTTCCGATAAAACCATCGGCACCGGTAACTAATATCTTACTCATAATATACCTCAATCTTTAAATTCTCTATCTAGTAATTATAATATATAAAACGATTTTTATCAACAAAGAAAGTTGATTAAATAACATCTCCGTGTTAAAATTACAAAAGGAGGGCGAATATGAAAAAAATTGCTTTGATAACAGGAACTCGGGCGGAATATGGAATCATGCGCCCACTTATAGAAAAACTAACAGCTGACAGCAAAATAGACCTCTCTATTTTAGTGACAGGGATGCATCTCTCGAAAGCTTTTGGCGAAACATATAAAGAGATAGAGCGTGACGGATATGAGATAGCGGCTAAAATAGATATTTTAGAAGATGGAGATAGCAAGCTCGCAACGGCAAAATCAACAGCGCGCGCAGTAGAGCTTTTTGCTATGTATTTTGAAAAGAACAAATATGATATTGTCGTTGTTTTAGGGGATAGGTTTGAAATTTTCGCGGCAGTGAGTGCCGCTGCGATAATGGGACAACCGGTAGCTCATATTTCAGGTGGGGATACAACCCAAGGTGCAACCGATGAGTTTTTCAGACACTGTATAACTAAGATGAGTAGTGTGCATTTCCCAACAACTGATGAGTTTGCACAGCGTGTAGTTCAGCTTGGAGAGTCGCCGGATACAGTATACAACGTTGGAAACATGGCGGTTGAAAACACGGTAAAACTTGAAAAAATTGATATAAAAACCCTCTCTGATTTTGTTTCATTCAGACTTGAAGAGCCTTTTTTCATGGTGACGTTTCATCCGGTAACACTTGAAGAGAATACAGCGGTTATGCAGGTAAAAGAACTTTTAGAAGCACTCTCGCAATATAAAGATTATGGTCTTATCATAACAAAAGCAAATGCCGATAGTGGTGGACGTGCGATAAATGAAGAGCTTGAGAAGTTTGCAAAAAACCGAGAAAAAACAGCGCTTTTCGCATCGATGGGGGTGCAGCGATACCTCTCAGCTATGAGCTATGCAACGATGGTTATTGGAAACTCAAGTAGCGGTCTTTGTGAAACACCGTCATTTAAAATCCCGACTATTAATATAGGGGATAGGCAGAAGGGGCGGATAATGGCAAAAAGCGTTATCTGCGCAGAACCGAATAAAGAAGATATAGTGAGAGCGATAGATAAGGGATTGTCGCCAGAGTTTTTAAAAAGTATAGAAGATGTTGTAAATCCGTATGGTGACGGGGAAACAAGCTCTAAAATCACAAAGATCTTAAAAGAGAGCGAAGTGCCCGATATAAAGAAAATATTTTATGATTTAGAGGTGTAGATATGAAGATAGCGGTAGTTGGACTAGGCTCGATGGGCAAGAGGAGAATTCGTCTTATACGAACATTTTTTCCAGAGATAGAGATTTTCGGAATAGATAATAGAGAGGATAGGAGAGCGGAGGTAAAAGAGCTGTTTTCTGCAGAAAGTCTGCCGTCGATTGAAGCGGCTAGTGGTTGCGATGCGCTATTTGTTTGCACCGACCCTATCCACCATGCAGCGATTATTAAAGAAGCGCTTTCAAACAACCTCAATATATTCACCGAGCTAAATTTGGTATCAGATGGATATGAGGAGAATATGAAAACGGCAAAAGAAAAAGGGCTTACCCTCTTTTTAAGCTCGACCCAACTATATCGCCGTGAGATTAATTATATAAAAAAGAAGACCGATAGAAAAAAGGTAAGCTATACCTATCATATAGGTCAATACCTGCCAGATTGGCATCCGTGGGAGAATTTTTCGGACTTTTTCGTTGGAAACAAGAGAACTAACGGCTGCCGTGAGATATTTGCAGTTGAGCTCCCTTGGATTGTTGATGCTTTTTCCGAAGTGGTAGACTGCTATGCGGTTTCAGATAAATTATCAACACTTGATCTGCCATACCCTGATAGTTTCCATGTAATTTTAAAGCATAAAAACGGAACAGTTGGCAATATGACAGTAGATGTTGTTGCAAGAAACCCTGTTCGTCGTCTTGAGGTGTTAAACGAGCAGATGCATATTATATGGGAGGGCTCTCCATCTACCCTTTATGACTACAACACCCAGAACAAAAAGCTTGAGAGCATATCTTTGTATGATGAGATAATGCGAGATGAGCGATATAGCAACAATATAATAGAAGATGCATATCTTGATGAGATAAAAATGTTCTTTGATGTTTTGAGGGGTGGAGAGGCACCTTGGAGCTTTGAGCGTGACCTTGAGGTTTTAAATCTTATAGATAAAATAGAGGGGATAGAATGAGAGTTTTGTTTGTAGGGCTTGGCAGTATCGGCAAGCGGCATATAAAAAACCTCTTTGAAGTTTGTGCAAGTAGAAATATTGAGCTTTCATGCGATGCTTTGCGCACAAGAGGAAATGAGCTGCCCTGTGAGATAGAAAAGCTTATAGATAATAAGTATAAAAGCTATGAAGAGGTCGGGGATGGTTACGACATAGCATTTATAACAAACCCAACTTCACTTCATAAAGAGGCTATCGAAAAACTACAAGGCAAAGTAAAAAATTTCTTTATCGAGAAACCTGTTTTCTGCAAAGAGACGATGGATGAAGGGTTAAAGCTTGATTTTTCAAATGGTGTCAACTATGTTGCGGCACCTCTTCGCTATAACAGTGCGGTGAAAGCGCTGAGTGAATATGCAAAAGAAGAAAAGGTGATAGCGAT
>CAYJGP010000049.1:0-13079 GCA_964369435.1 uncultured Oscillospiraceae bacterium
ATGTTTTAACTTATGCAGGAAATCTTGAAAACTTAAGAGAGATTGAAAATGATCCAAGGTATAGTTTTATTGGTGTTGATATCTGTAATAAAGATGCAGTCCGTAAAATATTTACCGATAACGAGATTGATTATGTTGTGAATTTCGCGGCAGAAAGCCATGTTGATAGAAGTATTAGCGACCCTGAAATTTTTGTTCGCACAAATGTTTTAGGTACAGTAAATCTTTTAAATATCGCAAAAGAATTCTGGACAATAGGCGAGGATAGTTATAAAGATGGCGTTAAATTTTTGCAGGTTTCTACCGATGAAGTTTATGGCTCACTTGGTGATACAGGCTTTTTCACAGAGCAGACACCGCTTGACCCACACAGCCCATACAGCTCAAGCAAAACTTCAGCTGACTGTTTTGTAAAAGCTTATGCTGATACATACAAAATGCCAGTTAATATAACAAGATGCTCAAATAACTACGGACCATATCAGTTTCCTGAGAAACTAATCCCTCTTATAATCAACAATACACTTCAAAAGAAAGATCTACCGGTTTATGGTGATGGTCTTAATGTTCGCGATTGGCTATATGTTGAAGATCACTGCAAAGCTATCGATATGGTTATAGACAACGGTGTTTTAGGTGAAGTTTATAATGTTGGTGGACATAACGAGAGGACAAATATAACAATTGTTAAAACTATAATTGACTATATCAGCGAAAACGTTGACAGCAGTGTTTCGCATGATTTAATTAAATATGTAAAAGATAGAAAAGGTCATGATAAGAGGTACGGCATCGACCCAACAAAGATTAAAAACGACCTTGGCTGGTACCCAGAAACTCCATTTGAAGAGGGAATTAAGCTTACAATTAAGTGGTATCTCGAAAATAAAGAATGGATGAACAATGTAACCTCTGGTGAGTATCAAAACTATTACAATAAGATGTATAAAGGATAATTTATGGGTAAATTTACATTTACAAAGACAAAACTCGATGGGATGACTATAATTGATAGCACGGTTTTCGGTGATGAGCGCGGTTTCTTTATGGAAACTTTTAGCGAAGCAGAATTTCGTACAGCAGGTCTTCCAACAGTTTTTGTTCAGGACAATCACTCAAAATCGTCAAAAGGCGTATTAAGAGGACTTCATTTCCAAGTAAACAAGCCGCAAGGGAAGCTTGTGCGTGTTGTTGCAGGTGAGGTTTTTGATGTTGGTGTTGATATAAGAGCGGGGAGCGCTACTTATGGTCAGTGGGTAGGCGTTTTGCTAAGTGCGGAAAATAAAAGACAGCTCTATGTCCCTGAAGGATTTGCGCATGGCTTCTTAGTTCTCTCTGACTATGCGGAGTTTGTCTATAAATGCACAAACCTTTACGACCCAACCGATGAAGGTGGAATTATCTATAACGATAAAGATATTGGGATAGACTGGCCAAAGCTCGAGTTCGAATACAAACTAAGTGAGAAGGATAAAATTCAACCGAACTTTAAATAGTTTAGTCTTTATCTTTAAAAAATGAGATTAGTTTTACAAATAAGGAGTTATAATGAAAAAAGCGATAATAGCTATGGTTGTTACTGCAATAGTAGCACTATTTTTTGAAATGATTTTCTTAGAAGAGGAAGCACTGCGAGGACTCTCAACACCGATTGCAATAACTGTTATGGGTGGATTTATAATTTTCTTTAACGAACAGAAAAAGAATGGATAAATTTTAAAATCATTTTTATGAGTGTTTTTATAACACGCACCATGTGGCATAGCGTATTTCAAAGAACTTTGGTACCTGTTACAAATCTGTGATTTAGGTAGTGAGCAAGATTGTTTATATTAACTTCGCTATTTTAAACGCTTTATTTTATTGTTTTTGCACGATCTGCACAGCGGCAGTTGCAATTACTGAATAGATATTTATATTTAAACTTTAAATATTGTTTATGCATTTTAAGCTTGGATTTTAAAATACTTAAATAGGGAGCTCCTGTGTTGGGAGCGCCCTTTAATTTTTTGTGTATTTTTGTTTTAATTTAAGCCAAATTATGAAAGAATAGAAATTGATAAATAGGCTATGATGAAATCCGAATTTTTAATAAATTTGAGGTGTTTTATGCTAAATATTATTAAAAATATATTTTTCCAGTTATACAGAAAATTTGAAATGTTTATAGTGGTTGTGATTTTTTTCCTTTTGCTTTATACTGAAAGCAGTGATAATACCGAAAGTTTGATTACCACTTCAGTTTCACCAGATGGTGAATATCATTTAGAGGCGTATCTGAAAAATACTCACGCAACTGTTGATTTCTCGATATTAGTTTATGATGTTTCTGGTGGTGATAAAGAGCTAATTTATGATGTTTATTCTGAGCGTGAAGTTTATATAGAATGGGTTAGCGATAGCGAAGTTTCTATCAATGATGTAATTCTTGATTTAGCTGAGAATGAAAAATATGAGGCGTGATAGATAAATTTTAAAGTTTGCAATTTATATAAACTACCGCTTTTATAAAAAGTGGTAGTTGTTTTTTGATTTTAAACTTAATAATATTTGATTATCGTCTAGAGAGGTCGATAAAAAAGGGCAAAGAGTAGATAATACTCTTTGCCCTTTGCTTGATTAAAATAGTTGTGATAAAGTCATGTAATTACTTATAAGCCTTTTTTAAATCTTCAATAAGTTTGCATACTTCATCAGCGGTTTTTGAAACATCTGCTTTTAATGAAACACTCTTGTCTCTGCTTGAAATTTCGCATACATTTTCTTTGAGGTTTCGAGGGCTAATAACAACACGAATAGGAACACCAAGAAGATCTGCATCAGAGAACATGACTCCAGCTGAAACCTTTCTATCATCAAATATAACCTCAATTCCACGCTCTTTTAATGTGGTATAGAGCTCGTTTGAAATAGTTGAGACATCTGGGTCATCTGAGCGGACAGCGCAGATTTGCACCTCCCAAGGCGCTATTGTGATAGGCCAGATTGGACCGTAATCATCGTGGTGCGCTTCACAGACAGATGCAGCTAGTCGTCCAACGCCTATACCGTAGCATCCCATAATTGGGTACTTTGTTTCACCCTTATCATCAAGGTAGGTCATTTCCATTGATTTAGTATATTTATCACCAAGCTGGAAGATATTGCCAACCTCAATACCGCGGTTGATTGTAAGGCTATTCTCTTTACAAACAGGGCAGATACCACCTTCGCAAGCTTTTGCAACATCGACAAAATCAATCTTTTCAGATAGGTCGCGATCAATATCGAATCCTGTGCAGTGGTAGTCTTTTTTATTTGCACCTATAACAAGGTTATTTGTGTTCTGAAGGCTTCTATCAAAGAGGACTGTACAGTTTTCTGCGTTGATGCCAACAGCGCCGATAAATCCAGCAACAATTCCACTATCTTCGGTGATTATAGCAGGGTAGAATTCGCAGCCAAGCACATTTCTAAGCTTTGCTTCGTTTACTTCGATATCACCACGGATAAATAGTATTACATAGCTGTTATCGCTCATTTTCTGGTAAACAACAGCTTTACAACTCTTTTCTTCTGAAACGCCAAGATAGTTGCAAACATCTTCAATAGTTTCCATATTCGGTGTATGCACTTCTGTTAGGGGAGCTGAGTTATCATCTTTAGTGTTTTTAGTAATATTCTCTGCAGCTTCCATATTCGCATTAAAGTTGCAGTTAGAACAGCATACGATAGTATCTTCTCCAACATCTGTTAGAAGCATAAATTCATGAGATAGGTTTCCACCCATCATTCCATTGTCAGACGCTACAGAGATAACCTCAGGTACACCAGCTCTTTTAAAAATTTTCTCATATGCTTTATGGCATTTCTCATAGTATTCTTCTAAATCCTCCTGTGAGGTATGGAAATAGTATCCATCTTTCATAGTAAACTCACGAACACGAATAAGCCCTCCACGAGGTCTTGCCTCATCTCGGAACTTTGTCTGAATTTGATAGATCATAAAAGGGTATTTTGTGTAGCTCTGTCCATATTCTCGAACAAGATGAACTGCTGCCTCTTCATGGGTCATTCCAAGCAGGTAGTCTCCATTGTTTCTATCGCGAAAACGAAGAAGTTCACTGCCAACAGAAGTGTATCGGCCGCTCTCCTCCCAGAGGGACGCTGGTAATACAACAGGGAAGGCGACTTCTTGTCCATCTATATTATCCATCTCTTCTTTTATTATCTGCTCAATCTTTCTCGCAATCCTCTTTTGAGGGGTAAATGATGAGAAGATACCGCTTGCAACATTTTTAATATATCCTCCACGAACCATTAGAGCGTGGCTATCGATAATACAGTCAGATGGGCGCTCCTTAAACCTCTCGCCAATTAAATTTGAAACTTTCATTTATTTCCTCCATGAATTTATTTTTACGTTGTGAAATTTCTAATATGCATATAAACGGTGTTTTTTGAGATAGCAAGTAGCTCTGAAACTTTCACAACAGAATCTTTTAAATCGAAGATATCTCTTTCAAAAAGGTATCTGATTATCTCTTTGTTTTTATTACTTGAAGATACTGAAGAATCGTTAATTATCGCATTCTTTGCCTTTAAAACATTCGATGAGATTAGCTCATCTGTATTCGTTACAAATGTTTCAACTACATCGCTGTTCTCTTTGGAAAATTTCATTAAGCTGTCTAAATAGCTATGAAGCGGAATATCCATATAGAAATTGATACAAATAAGCCCTATTATTCGATTACTCTCACCGAATATCGGAAGGGTTGCAGAACGAAGAGGAACCCCTTTACTACTTCGATTATAATAAACCTTGCCTGAATTTTTCTCATCACACTTTAAAAATCCAGAAAGCATCTCCATGGCAAGGTCGGTTATAGGGGCACCTTCTCGTCTTCCAGACAGATGACCGTTAATAACCTTTATTGCAGACTCATCGAGATCCTCTAAACTATGAAGAAGTATTTCGTGTCCATCGCCTAAAAACTCAGAGAGCCCATCAAGTAGTGTTTTGTATGAATTAATCACAATCTTATCTGTTTCGGTAAATTTAATGTAATTTTTCATTTTATCTCCAAATATTTTATTTTCACTTTAAATTATATATCATCTAATGCGTTTTATCAATATTCTTTAGTAGTTTTTATTAAATATATTATATACTATTTATTAAATCCTACAAATAAAAATTTTTTCATTGACTAAAAAATAAACTATGGTAAGATAACTATAATACATACAAAAAGAATGGAGTGGTAAAATGATTAGTACAATAGACACAAAAAAGGCGCCAGGAGCTATAGGCCCTTATTCACAAGGTAAGGTTTTTGGCAATATGGTATTCACATCGGGACAGATTCCGATAGACCCAGCAACAGGAGAAGTTTGCGAAAATGATATAACAATTCAGACAGAACTTGTTATTAAAAATCTAATAGCTGTTCTTGAAGAGGGTGGCTCAAACATTGAAAATGTTATAAAAACTACCTGTTTCCTTGCTGATATGGGAGATTTTGCAGCATTTAATGAGGTTTATTCAAAATACTTCACTTCAAAACCAGCAAGAAGCTGTGTTGCAGTTAAAACACTACCTCGAAATGTTCTTTGCGAAATAGAAGCTATTGCTTTTAAATAAATTAAGGAGGTGAATTATGAGTTTAAAGGATAAAATGAACAGCAGATTTCGTGACCTACAAGGCGGTCTTTTCCTATCGGTGACAAAAGCCGATGTCGGTGAAGGCGCAGGTATTTTCAAAGCGAACGGCGGCGAGGTTATGGCATGGGCAGATCCTTTTTTCCCAGATCCTTCAGTACCGGAGTCAGTAAAAAAAGCTATGAAAGATGCTATTGATGTTGGGTTTATTTCACATTATGGTATGCCGATTGGTATTATTGAACTTCGTGAAGCACTTGCGAAATTTATAAAAGGGCAGAACGGACTTGATATCGACCCTACAAGAAATATTATCGTAACACCTGGCTCTGATAGCGGACTTATCTATTCAATGATGCCGTTTCTTAGCGAAGGCGACGAAGTATTAATACCTTGTCCGTCATATCCTAGCAATTTTCTAAACTGTAAACTTCTTGGGGCGGTGCCGATAGAGGTTCCTATGTATGAAGAGGATAACTATCAGCTGCGTTTAGAAGAGCTTGAGAAGCGAGTTACAGATAAGACTAAAGTTGTTTTAATAACACATCCAAACAATCCAACTACAACGGTATTCCGCCCTGATAATGTTAGAATGATATGCGATTTTGTCAAAAAACACGACCTAATCTTAATATCTGACCAAGCATTTGAGGACCATATCTATGATGATATAGAATTTTTATCACCAAATACTGTTGAGGGTATGTGGGAGAGAACTGTAACTGTTTGCTCAATTTCTAAAGGACTTGGTCTATCTGGCTTTAGAATTGGATATATCTATACAAATGATATATTTATGGACGTTTATTATGGCGGAGCTGTTAATATTCTCGGAGCTGCCTCAACATTATCATCATATGGTGCTGTTGCGGCGCTTGAAGATCCAAGCATACTTCGAGAGTATAAAGAGAGACTCGATAGACGTCGAAAACTTGCGTATGACGTTTTAAGCACAATACCAGGTGTTCAGATGAAACCAAGTGAGAGCGGAATACTCTCATGGCTTAACATTAAAGCACTTGGAACAAGCGAAGAAGTTGTTGACTATTTAATTCAAGAAGCAAAGATTATGGTAAATCAAGGCGGTCCTTACGGAAGTGAGGGCGAGGGGTATATTAGAATAGTAACAGCTTGTTATAGCGAAGACTCAGAGGCGCTAAAGCGCTTTATAAGAATAAAAGAAGCGCTCACAAAACTTGCAGCATCTAAGGGTATAAAATAAAAAATATAATTTAAGGGGTTGAACTTTATGGAGGCAAAAACTAAGAAACTTGAATTTCGTGGCGGTATGTTTATGTCACTCATTCCTGTAGCAATCTTCTTTGCATTCTGCGCTGTTGTTTTTATCATTTTACGCTCATTTAATATGGAAGCGCTTGCTATGGGTGGATTTATCGCTCTGCTAGTTGGCGGAATATTCGCAAAAAGCTATACTGAATTTTGGGATGCGGCGATAAAAGGTATCTCTTCAATAACTGCAGTATCTGTTATCGTTATATTCTTTGTAATCGGTATGTTCTCAGCACTTATGAAAGCAAGCGGACTTTCAAATGGATTTGTTTGGCTTGCAAACTCAATAGGTATGACAGGCGGACTATTTGTTGCATTTACCTTCTTTGCTACCTGTGTTGTTTCAACTGCAACAGGTTCTTCGATAGGCACAATGTTTACTGCTTTTCCAATATTCCTACCTGCAGGTATAGCTCTTGGCGGTGCTCCAATGTTCGTTACTGGCGCTATCGTTTCAGGCGCTATATTCGGTGACAACCTAGCTCCTATATCAGATACAACTATAGCTTCTGCTTCTACACAGCAATATAGAGATGGCACAACAGCAGATGTTGGTGGAGTTGTTCGAACAAGGCTTAAATATGCTTTAGTAGCGGGAGCGATTTCCCTTGTTATTTATGCATTAGTAGGCGGTATGGGAGGCACTTCAGCAACAGCTTCGGTAATTGAAGCAACTGCAAATCCGCTATCATTAGTTATGCTTATCCCTGTTGCTATAATGCTTGTTGTTGCAACTAAAACAAGAAACATATTCCTTGGAATTTTAGTTGGTTTAGTTACAGGTATTGCAACTGGTTTAGCACTCGGTCTTTTCCCAGTATCTGCTGTAATTGGAAATGATCCTTCGCATAACGTTGTAACAGGATTCCTCGTTGATGGTGTTGCAAGTATGCTTGGTACTGTTGGTCTTGTTATTGCTGTATTTGGAATTATGGGTATTCTAACTGAGGCTGGACTTCTTGAGTTTATCGTAGATAAGATACTTAACAGCAAAATGGCGCAGACTCCAAGAGGTGCTGAATTTGCTTGTCTAATTGGTGTTTCACTAACTACTGTTATTTTTGGTGGTGTTACTTCTGCATCAATCCTTACATTCGGACCTGTTTTAAATAAAATAGGTGCTGCAAAGGGACTGCATCCATATAGAAGAGCAAATCTTCTCGACGGTGTTGCAAACTCACTACCAGCAATTATACCGTTTATGAGTACATTCGTATTTATCGGTGTTGTTTTCTCAGGACTATCACCAGTTTCGGTAGCAATAGGAGCTGTTTATCCAATATTCTTATTCCTAACACTTATCTTCTCTATAACCACAGGTTGGGGAAGAACATTTGAAGGGGAGAACAAAGAATTAATTACATCAAATAAAAAAGATTAATCTACTTACAATTAAAACAAGTGTGAGGCAAAAATGCTTCACACTTGTTTTTTTGTTGCATTAAACCTTAATATTATTAATTTGAATTCCCTGCTTTTGATGCTCATTTGCAGCTGTTATAGCACAAGTTTATTCTATATCAAAAGACGCTTTTCACTATTATCGAGAGTTTTTTTTCAATTATCAGCATATTTTGTGGTTTTAGTCGATAAAAAAAGATGTGAACTTTAAAGTACACATCTTTTTGTTTTATTGAAGTTTTAACAGTGCGATAATAATTTATTTAAATTAGCTATCAAGTTTTCCACTATCGATAAATAAGTCTAGAATATCTATGTACCGTTGAAGCTTAGATGTATATTTATCCTTTATAACTTCAATACTTAGAAGTTCTTCATTAGTAAATGATACATTAAATAATCCAGCGTTTTTATGTGCTAGGTAAAGTCTGCCTGCTACAATTGAAATATGCAATACACTCCCAACAGCATTTGACTTTTCCAAAATTTTAGTTAATAAATCAGGGGTTAAGATATAGGACATGGTAGCTAAATCATCGGTGTAAACGGTAAATTTACGGTCGAATGCAGCATCACCAGTTGCTGTTTTTTTAAGTGAGCCGATATTTCCGATAATTTTATGGCTTCTATTATTTTCACGAATTAACACTCTGCCAGGAAGCGCTTTATTGAACTGTACAACAAACCACGGTCCAGAGAAAAAAACCACTTGACCGCCCATTCCATCGTGAGCTGTCTCATATCGTGTGAAAGATAGTTCAGAATATTCAAAATATCTCGACTTATATGTACCCTTTATCTGGTCACTACCATTCATATGTTCGTATCCCAACACAGCATTCGAAACTCTTATGATATTGTGTGGAATATGAGATTTACTATTGTATTCCAAGACATCAAAGAACTTTGATAGTATATCGGTTATCGCATAATCCCATAGCAGTTTTTTTTGTTTATCATACAGCTTTATAATTGCCCTAGGAGCAAAGAACATCAGATAGAAAGCACAGGGGAATGGTATTATAAAAGGGATTGCCATTACCGATTCTGGAATGCTGTAATAGAATACAAAGTTAAATAATAAAATCAAAGCTATACAAACAGGTATAGTAATAACACAGCCAATGATAATTCTACGACGTAAAATAATATTTTTTTGTATTCGCCGAATTTCTTGCAGGATTTGACTATCTAAAACATCTTTAATAGCGATCATGGACATCCTCCAAACTCACTTTATTCTCCAGTATACGGCTCCCAAATTCCACCCGCTAATACATCATAATAGAAAACTTGTAAATCCTCAGATACAGCATAGTGCTCTTCAGCAACAAAATGTTCTTCGTGATTAGTTCCGATTGCAAAGGTTTTACAGAGGATACCATCAATCTCTTCTTCTCCTTTATCGACAATTGTTCGATCTAAAAGATTATCGCCAAGAGCTGCTACTAGAGCATTAGATGTCGTCTCAAAATCGAGCTGTTCAGGAGTTGCATCGGTAAATGGGGTGTTTTGTTGGTGATAGAAGGTATACATATTGCCATCTTCGGTCGACCATTCGTCGATTGGAATTAAATCAATGCTATCTTCTGGAGAGCCAAAAACGCCATATGAAAGGTCTAGCTCATCGAATTCAAGGACAATAAGTGGATTGCCATTTAAGGCGCGTTGCTCACTATAATCGCCAACTGCTTCACCTATAACATTTCCATCTAGATCGTAGGCGATAGCTGAATAGTCATTAATCTCCATTACATGAAAAGGCATATCTGAATCTAGAGCGTTTGAGTACCAACCGGCATAATCAGAAAAGCTGCCGAGCTCTTCATCAACAACACCTGGAATACCGCCGCTGTTTGGGTCTTCACTGCTGCTACTGCTTTCATCTTCCTCGCTGCTGCCACAAGCGATTAGTGAAAGAGTTAGTATAAGAGTTAAAGCTAAAACTAGAAATTTTTTAATATTCATTTTTCCCTCCAAACAAATCAATAATTAAACAGCTGCTAGAAGCAGTAGATTAACTAATAGATAAAGTCCGCATAATACCGATAAAAATATCATAGATACAAAAATCAATGTATATTTATATTTATCGGTTTGTATTTGGCTTTTCTTTCTTTCCGCATTAAAATAAAATAGAAAAGATAGTGAAATTACAAGTATAAGTGCTGTAAATGCGATTGTCATAGTGTTCTCCTAATTGAGTATTTTAAAATATGCATTCTCGTACATATAATAGAAGTAGTATTCATAGAACGGTGTGCCATAGGCTAGTGAATAGCTCTCATCAACACGCGCTCTTGAGTCTTCATAGGTATATGCAGCTCGGTCAAACGAGTACATCAATCCGTCGTATCCAATAGGTGATACCATGGTATAATCGATAGTGAAGAGAAGGTAACTATCTTCAACATAGTAGTCATAGGTGAAATCTTTAGTTAACTCAATAACTATATCACGACCGTTGTAGGGTAGAGTGTACGATGCATAATCCGAATCGTAAAACTTAAAGAAATAGCCTGTATAATAATCGAAAAGCGATGTATAGTTAGAACTGTCCATAGCGGTGTCCATTGGGGTATTGATGAAGTAGATATACGCTGTGAATGAGGTTGTCTGTGTGCCATCGCCATTATCATCTACCGAGTGAAGAGCTAATTCAATATCGCAATCATCAGAATAATAATTAAAGCCGCCTTCGTAATTATGATAAACACCATTCATAAAATACTGTCTACCTGTGTTTGGTAGTTGATAGTATAAATCATATTCTTCAAATGCTGCATAATAAGCTGGTGGTGGGGGAAGCTCGCCTCCATTATTGCTGCCACCAGTTGTTCTATGGAAGTATCCATCAAGACCATTTATTTCTATAGTATCTGCATCGATCACATAAAATGTATAATTAAAGCTGTGGTAGTCGCTCCTAAGAATTATCTTACCGCCAGTAACCTCATAGTCGCCCTCGTAAAAATCGGGATCAATTATATCGTATTCGTCAAAGAAACCAAAAGTGCCGTCCGCATAAAAAGCTACATAAGCACCGGTACCCTCATAGTAAAACTCGCCGACAAAAGCTGAAACTGGTTGCTCAGAATCGCCCCAGTACACATCTGCAGAGATAAATTGTCCCATTCCATCAAGTTGAAGAATAGGACTGTTTGGATGCTCAGGGTCAGACTTTCCAAAATATCCTGTATCATAAGAACCATCTTCATAATTAAATTCAAGATAGCCTTCATTATATACGTATGTACCAAAAAACATATCGCCATCACGAACAAAATAAAATGAATTATCGGTTCCAAGGCTTATTTCATATCCGCTTTGAACATGAAAATAACTTCTAGCGATTACGCCTTGCGAGTAGTTTACAACGCTTATTTGCGAGTCATCAATAATATTACCACTGCTGCTATTGTCATCGTCACCGCCGCCAAATAAGTTATCAGCCGGTGAACCTGCACATGCTGATAAAATTAGCATAATTGAAAGTAATGATGCTAGAATTGCTATTTTCCAATTTTTAATCATAATTATCTCCTCAATAAATTTGCTCTTTTTTTGCTCGAACAAGAGCTTTTTTGTGGATGTAACACCCCAATATAACCTTTGAAAAATTCATTAAGATTATACATTTAATTTATCATATTTAGCTCATAAATACAAGTTTTTATTTGATTTATATTAATAAAGTTCTTTTGTTTTCAGTCGATATTTTTAGGTGTAAACACAATTTTTTTTTATAAATTAAAATATTTTACACAAATTTTACAGTTCTATGCAATAATTATTGAGTATCAAGCATTAATACAATGAAAGGTGGCGTTATGGACACAGAAGTATTTTTTTTAGGAACTCGCGGCTCTGTTTCAACAGATAACGATAAATATCGAATATTTGGTTGTGCAACGGCTTCAGTTCTTGTGAAGACTAAAGAAGATTATATCGTTTTCGATGCAGGAAGCGGTTTTATGAATATAAATGATTATATTGAACTTAAAAAAGACAAATGCAACTTAAATTTATTTCTCTCCCACACTCATTTTGATCATATTATGGGGCTTGTTGCATGTGATTTGATGTTTAATCCGAATATAAATGTAGCAATACACGGTGTTGCTAGAAATAATTTATCTATAAAACAGCAGATAAACAAATTTATGTCAGAGCCTATTTGGCCGGTTAACACAACCGCTTTTAAAGCAAACTTATCTTTTCACGATATAGAAAAAATAAATCATTATAAAAATTACTCTGTAGAGTATTTTAACGGTTGCCATCCTGGTGGATCATCGGTTTACAAGCTATCTATTAATGGTAAAACTATAATTTATGCAACAGATATAGAGATTGATATGAAAACTGCTGATAGTTTTATCAGTTTTGCAAAGGATGCTGATTTATTAATCTGCGATGGACAGTATGGAAGTAGTGAAAAAATAGAAAAAACAGGATATGGACATTCATATTGGAGGGATACTGTTGATATTGCGATTAAATGCAACTGCAAAGCTTTAAGAATTATCCATCACGACCCATATAGCGATGATAACTATTTACTAAATATCGAGCGACAAGTTTTAGAATATAATCCAAATTATTTTTTAGCTAAAAGAGGGGACAGTGTTATTTTATGATGAGTTTCGACATAGTCAAACTGCTTCGCACCTTTATATCGGTTTCATCGGTGTATGATAGCGATACTCTTCTTGAGCTAATTCTTAATAACGCCCTCGATATA
>CAYJGP010000050.1:0-12929 GCA_964369435.1 uncultured Oscillospiraceae bacterium
TCCAAATCCATACATAACTCTCCAGATAACTTTATCAAATCTGTCGAGGTAATGAACTTCATCTATGCCTGTTCTCTCTTTATATTGCAGATCTGTTGGCATAGGGCCGTGATAGCTCTCGATAAATGGGTCTGGTCTATCGACAAACAGAATAGTCTTAACTTTTCCACAAAGCTTTATTATTGAAAAAATCTGATTTTTCACATCGAGACCTGTCATATAATAAAAGTTTCTATTCGGTGTAAATGGGTAGTCTAAATCGTTTGTTCTTACCTTTGGTGTTCCACAAAATAAAAACATCATCGAATTATCTTCCATCTGCTCTGCGAGTTTTAGTTGTCTTTTTTTGTAATCTTCCATCTTTCCTCCCTAAACTGTTGCATAGTGACAGGCTACAAAATGATTTTCGCGAACCTCTAAGAGTTCTGGTGCCAGAGTTATGCATTTTTCTGTTGCAAGTGAGCATCTTTTGCAAAACTTACATCCCTCATTCTTGTCCATAGGGTTTGGAACATCGCCTTCAAGACGAATTCTCTCGCGCATTCTGCTCTCTTTTGGGTCTGCAAAAGGTGCTGCTGAGAGCAATGCTTTTGTATATGGGTGGATTGCACCATTCATTATATCTTCACTTGAAGCTATCTCCATAATTTTACCAAGGTACATAACCGCAATTCTATCCGATATATGCGCTACCATATTTATATCGTGCGCTATAAATAGATAGGTGAGCCCAAGCTCTCTTTGGAGTTTTCCCATAAGGTTTATAATTTGCGCCTGGATTGAAACATCAAGCGCTGAAATAGGCTCATCACAAACGATAAACTCAGGGTCAATAGCAAGCGAGCGGGCAATTCCTATCCTCTGGCGCTGTCCGCCTGAGAATTCGTGCGGAAATCTGTTTACATGCTCTCTATTAAGACCTACCTTTTCCAAAATTTCAAATATCTTATCGTTCTTTGCAGCACCTTTTAAAAGTCCGTGTATATCTATTCCCTCACCTATAATATCCCCAACTGTCATTCTGGGATTTAAGCTTGCATAAGGGTCTTGGAAAATCATCTGGATTTTCTTTGCAAGTTCAAGCTTTTGTTTGTTGTGAGGTTTTGTTATATTTTCGCCTTTATATATTATCTCGCCTTCTGTTGCGTTATAAAGGTTTACTATTGTTCTTCCAAGTGTACTTTTGCCACAACCTGACTCGCCAACAAGACCGAGTGTCTGGCCTTTTTCTATAGCAAAACTTACCCCGTCCACCGCACGAAGAGTTTTATTACCTTTAACTTTAAAGTGCTTTTTTAGGTTTTTAACTTCAATTAACATCTTACTGCACCTCTTCCAGTGGATTTTTAACAGCGGGTGCTCTCTCATCGAGCAAGAAACAACTTGCGTTATGTGTATCTGAGAGTGTATATGGATCAGGTGTCTTATCAGCACATATTCCCATACAAAAATCACATCTTGCTGCAAAAGCGCAACCCTCTTTTATTGATATTAGGTCAGGAGGTGTTCCCTCTATTGCAGTTAAATCTTCACCTCTGCTCTTTGCCGTTGGAATGCTACCGAGAAGTCCCCATGTATATGGGTGTTTCGGTGAGTAGAATATCTCCTCAACTGTTCCAGTTTCAACAATTTTACCGGCGTACATAATGATAACCCTATCGGCAATATCAGCAACAACGCCCATATCGTGGGTGATTATTATCGTCGAAGTTCCCATGTCGGCACGAAGCTCAAGCATGAGGTCTATTATCTGTGCTTGAATTGTAACATCAAGCGCTGTTGTCGGCTCATCGGCTATTAAAAGCTCAGGATTACATACAAGCGCTCCTGCAATCATAGCTCTCTGTCGCATACCACCTGAGAACTCAAACGGATACTGGCGCATCCTCTGCTCAGGATCGTTTATCCCAACTTTTTTAAGCATCTCAACTGCTCTGTTAAAAGCATCTTTTTTCGATATCTTCTCATGGAGTTTTAACGACTCCATTATCTGATATCCAATGGTTTTAGTCGGGTCAAGGCTTGTCATCGGATCTTGAAAGATCATTCCAATCTTTTTGCCGCGTATTTTGCGCATCTCACGCTCGCTATACGAGAGGATATCTTTATCCTCAAATGTTATACTGCCGTTTCCAATATATGCAGGTGGTGTTGGGTTTAGGCGCATAATCGTTTGAGCGGTAACACTCTTACCACAACCTGATTCACCGACGATTGCAAGAATTTCACCTTTTTTGAGTTCAAAGTTAATTCCTCGAACCGCCTTAACATTTCCCGCATATGTTTTAAATCCGACCTCTAGATCGGTAACTTTTAATACACTGTTATTCATAAATATATTCCCATCATTATTGATTTTGTCATAAACTATCTGCGAAGTCTTGGATCAAGAGCATCTCGAAGCCCGTCACCTAGCAGATTAAACGATAGCATAGTTAGTGAAATAAATATCGCTGGGAATATGAGCTGATGCGGAAATCTTATAAACAGACGAGCACCCTCATTTGCAAGGGTTCCCCAGCTTGCGAGTGGTACAGGAAGTCCAAGTCCTAAGTAGCTTAGTGTTGCCTCGGTAAATATCGCTGTTGGGATTGAGAATGTAAGCTCGATTATTATAGGGCCCATTATATTAGGAAGCATATGCTTTCTTATAATTCTACCGCCACCAGCACCGAGTACCTTTGCTGCAAGAACATATTCGCTCTGCTTTAGCGATAGTATCTGACCACGAACAATACGAGCCATACCGCCCCAACCTGTTACCGCTATCGAAATAATGATAGTTTGAAGTCCAGGCCCTAGCACAACAGTTAGCATAATAACCCATAGAAGGTTTGGTATCGAATATATAATCTCAACAAAACGCATCATCAACAAATCAACTTTGCCGCCGAAATATCCCGACACACCGCCATAGATAACTCCGATTACAACGTTTATAACAGCCGCTACAAAAGCAATAAACAGTGAAACTCGCGCACCGACAGCTATTCTTGTAAACAAATCACGTCCAAGGGTGTCTGTTCCAAAAATATGTTCTGCCGAAGGACCTTCGTTAAGATTTCCTTTAATTATCTCTTCATAGCCATAAGGGCTTATCATCGGGCCAAAGATAGCAACTAGTAGTATTAAAATTAACAAAACCGCTGAAAGCATAGCTATTTTATTTCTACGAAGACGTATCATCGCATCTTGCAAATAACTCAGCGACTCTCTTTTATCCCCTTCGCCTGTTTCTTTTAATTTACCTTTTATTACAAATTCTTCCATACAAACCTCCCTAATTTAACTCGACTCGGGGGTCAACAAAGACATATAGAATGTCAACAACAAGCATCATTACAACTAGAAGAATTGCATAGAAGGTTGTCATACCGAGTATCATCGTGTAGTCACTCGCCTGAACTGAATCGACAAGATATTTACCGATACCTTGAATGTTGAATATATTCTCAACAACGAACGAGCCGACCATTGTCCCAGCAAGCATAGGACCTGCTATTGTTACTATTGGAGTTATTGCATTGCGAAGCGCATGGCGGAAGGTTGTTTGAAACTGCGATAGACCTTTCGCCTTTGATGTTCTTATATAGTCTTGACTTAAAACGTCAAGCATAGTAGTTCTCATCATACGGCCAATATATGCGACCATGCGAAGGCCTAGCGCAC
The DNA here is from genome assembly GCA_964369435.1 of uncultured Oscillospiraceae bacterium. GTDB lineage: Bacteria > Bacillota > Clostridia > Oscillospirales > Ruminococcaceae > CAYJGN01. The sequence continues at coordinate 3,670 of CAYJGP010000050.1, forward strand.
ATGCCGGTAGAACCATCGTTGCGAGCGAACCCCAACCTTGTATTGGGAACCATTTAAGCTGTGCTCCGAATATATATTGAAACAAACTCGCAAAGACAAATGAGGGGACGGATACTCCAAGAATTGAAATGATTATAACTAAGTAGTCCGGCCACTTACCTCTGTTGAGTCCCGCTATAATACCGAATATAATTCCAAGTGAGAGTCCCATAACACAGGCAATTATTCCAAGTGTAAACGACTGTGGAAAACCAGCTGCAATAAGCTCATTAACCGTTCTGTTTTGGTATTTCATCGACTCGCCGAAGTCACCTTGCAAAACATTCCCAAGATAGGTGAAATACTGAACTATCATTGGTTGGTCAAGTCCATATCTCGCTTCAAGGTTCGCCATAATCTCAGGTCTTATCATCTTCTCATCTGAAAACGGATCTCCCGGAACCGAATGCATTAGTATAAATGTAATCGTTATTATAACCCAAAGGGTTAGAACTGCCATTCCGAGTCTTTTAAAAATATACTTTGCCAAAATTAAAACCCCTCTTTTACTTTTTAGATATTCTAATAAAAATCAACTATTTTTAATATTTACCTTATATTATTAGTTTTATCTGCTCTCTTTTGCCATCCAAAAACTCTATTTTTCCATTTCTGTATAGTATTGTCTCTTCAAGCATAAAGCACATCTTTTGATTATCCCAATCTGGATTTTCTGTCACAATATTGAGCTCTAGCGCATAAGCGGTATTTTCATGTAGCTTATTCTCACCGCTCCCCGCAACAAATCCCTGATTATCCCAAAGGCCGATTGTAGGACCTGCGGCATGGCCATAAAGACCTATAGGATGGGTATAGAGGGTTGCATTTATCCCCTCTTCTTTTGCTTGCATTAATGAGTCCACCAATATTTCATTTCCAGTTTTATTAGTTTGCATATTGATACCAACTATATCTTGAAATCTATTACCAACCGCAAAACCATCTAAAAGTCCCTTTGGAATAGAGCTCTCTCCTTGCGATTTTTTAGCGACATACGCCAGACGCTGTGTATCGGTATAAAGACCGCCTAGATAAACAAGACCCATATCGGTATGAAGAATATCTCCTTCATTTATAACCCCTTCACCACGGAAATTCTCATCTCCCTCACGCTGAAAGTCAACAGTTGGACTAAACCAGCAATCAAGACCCATATTTCCTATCGTCTGCATAATGAAATATTCAACATCTGCTGTGGTGGTGATACCTGGAGTTATCGTCGCGAGACTATATGCATCATCTAAAACATCCATAGCCGCTTTATATACTTGCGGATATATTTCTATCTCGCTCGCCACCCTTGTCTCAAGCCAGCGAATTGCCAAGTTATGATCGGTTATTATCTCAACATCTGGAATATATTTTACAAGCTCTGAATGGAGATGTTCTGAAAGACCATCTGCCATAGCACAAAAACTATTAACATTAACAGCTACGTTTCTTGGTTTTCTCTCGCCAATTGATCTTGCAATAGCTTCAAACTGTGTTTCTTCTCCGTGTTTATATTCTTGTGTGTAGTAGTCAAGTAAGATTGGATTTGGTCTTGAAAATGAAAGAGCTTCATATTTTCCATCTATTAATGTGAAGGCAAACGCACTCATTCTTGTGGCGTTTCTAACGAGAGCTGGAGTGATAGTTTTGTATATTGGGTCTTCATTATATTCTCTACAAACTATAACCCACATATCAATGCCTGTTTCTTCTAAAAGCTTCGGCATTAAGTTATCAATCCTATCTTTTAGGATTTTATCGAAGATTTTATGTTGCTCCCTTACCGATTTAATATCTCTATACACACAAACCAACTCCAATCAAAATGAAAGTTTTTACTACTAAAAAATTAATTAACTAAAAAATATTATCGCATAAATCCATTTAGTTGTCAAATTTTTATGTCATAATTATGGCATAATGCCAAAAAATTGCAAGTTTTAAATTTTATTCCGTCATAATTGACACATCTCTTGGTTAGATGTATAATTCAATAAAATGAAAAGGAGCGCTTTAATGGATAATACAATAAAATTAATTTGTGACATTATAGAGAGCGATAAAGATGAGATTATCGAATTCGGTAGAGATATTTTTCACAACGGTGAAACAGGATACAAAGAGTTTCGCACAGCTGGAAAACTCAAAGAAAAACTCGAAGGACTAGGTCTTTCTGTTCGTGACGGTATAACAGTTACTGGACTAAAGGCAGAAATCAAAGGTGGCGAAGGTAAAAATATAGCTCTTATGGGCGAGCTCGATGCCCTTCCAATACCAACTCATAAGTTCTATAATGCAGAGACCTGTGGCGCCCACGCTTGCGGACACAATATTCAAGTTGCAGCTATCTATGGTGCAGCTAAAGCTCTATCCCACCCCGATGTTATAAAAGAGCTTGGCGGCAAGGTTACTATCTGCGGCGTTCCAGCAGAAGAGGGTCTTGATGAAGAAACAAGAACAAAACTTATGGGCGATGGCACTATCCGCTACCTCGGCGGCAAAAACGAATGGCTTCGCACCCATGAGTTTGACGATATAGATATAGCTATCGGTTGCCATGCAGCTGGTGGTAAAGGTGCTTTGATAGTTAATAATTCATGCAATGGATTTGTTACAAAAACTATCACGATAAACGGCAAGAGCACCCATGCAGCTTCACCACACAATGGAATTAACGCACAAACCGCTTCAAATCTTGCTATGATGTCTGTAGATATGCAAAAAGACACCTTCGACCCAAAAGGCACTGTTAGCATTCACGGTGTTGTGAAACAAGCAGGTCTTTCACCTTCAACTATCACCGACAAAGTTGTGCTTGAATATGTTATCCGCGGCAAAGATAAAGATTGTATCCTCGCCGCTTCTAAAAAGGTTGATGATTGCATAAAGGGTGCTTGCATCGCAACTGGCGCTACTGCTACTATCGACACAAGAGCTGGATACCTCCCATGGACACCACTCCCATCAACACAGGAAATATACGATGTATTAGAGCCACTCGCAACAGAGGACGCTCCAACAAGGCAGATGCAAGGTCATATTTCGGCTTCTTCGGATGTTGGTGATTTATCAGCACTCATGCCACTTTATCAGATATTTATGGGCGGCAGCGAGGGTGAAGCTCATTCGAATGATTTCAATATCAAAGATGAATACGCTTGTTATGTCACTATGTCAAAGGCTTTAGCGCTCGCTGCTTACAACTTCCTAAAAGATGGCGGCAAAGCCGCAGATAAAGTTTGCTCTGAGTTTAAAGCTCCGATGACATTTGATGAATATATCGAATATAAAGAGAGCTTGACAAACACAGTTGAAGTTAAATAAGATTTGAAAAGATATTTCTTTTCTCATAATAAAAAAACTGCACCTTAAAAAGCAGTTCTCATTAAAAAGCAAAACCGCCAACATAACTATGTTGGCGGTTTTTTATATTAATTTTTTGTCTTGCGAGAAATACAATTTCTCTATTTTATTATATTAATTAGAAAACTTAATTGCAATTTAATATTTCTTGTTGTTTCTTTTTTCTTCTAATTAGCAGCTTCACTACAACCTTTGTTAAAGCAGCCAAAATACAGACTACCAATGTAGATATTCCATAGACGATAATAGATGTATACCACGGAAACGATGTTAAATAGTTTGTTTGCGGGTTTATAAAATATTCAATCACCGTCCAGAGACTTTGTATAATAAAAATACCGATAACACCACCGATAAGAGCACTCAATATATTATTAAGCTTATCTAAGGTAAATGGTCCACCAAACCACTTAAACATTACATCATCCCCTTTATAAGCTCCTTTGAGATCTCAGGAACAATTGTTTTTTCACTTCCAAGGGTCAAAACAGCTGTTGCCATTGCAAAGTCAACCGCGTATTCGGTTTCGTACCCGTGCGCTAGCGAATAGATATACCCTGCGAAAAACGCATCTCCTGCACCGTTCACCGAAACAACTTCATCAAGCTTTTTCCCCATTCTGCGGATAGTCTCTTTGCCATTATAAAATAGCGCACCATCCCCACCAAGAGTTATAATAACATTCGAAACGCCCATATCGTATAATTTCTTTGCCGCACTGGCAAGTCCTTCTTCGGTGCTTATATCTATCCCTGTGAGCTCCTTTGCCTCTATCTCATTTGCTTTTAGCGTGTGATATCTATCGATATTTTGCAAGACAAGTGGTATAAGACCGAGCGCTGTAACATCGCCAAGTATTGGAATAGTCGGGTGAAATTCTCGCAAATAATCATGAAGTCCTTCGCCGGGTTCTGTCATTATAATCGCTTTTGCGCCGGCTATTATATCGCTTTTCTCCTTGAAATACTCAACTGATTTATGTTTTGCAATATTTAGATCAGTAAGTCCTGCAAAAAGCTCTCCGCTATCCTCTAAAAGGCAGATATAAACAGAGCTATTCTCACCTGAAACAACCTTAACATGGCTTGTATCTATTCCTGATTTCGTAGTCTCCGACAGAAGCATGCTTCCAAGCATATCGTCTCCAACCGCTGACAAAATTTTAATTGGAACACCAAGTCTTGCTAAATTTTCCGCCATATTTCTCGCAGCTCCTCCGCAAGAAACGCAAACTCTACCACCTGGATTTTTATCGCTTAAAATAGTTGTCTTTGGCATAAAACCTGAAACATCAGCTATCAGCGTTCCTATTGCCAAGATATATTCTCCATCTTTTAGTTTTAAATCAACCATTATCGTCACTCCTTATACTTTTCACATATTCTCTATATCCTAAAATACCGCAACGCTCTTCAATAGCTCTTGGTATTAAATTGACTGGTATATTTTTGGGCAATAAAAAAAACTCAAGCATCTCTTCTCGTTTTTTCTTGCTATCAGCTCTGCCAAAGAAGCCATCTTCATACATCTGCATCTTCGTAAGCTCTTCTTTTTTACTCTCTTGCGTTGATATCTCTTGCAACCTTTCAAGTAGCAGGTTGCTGTCTATCCCCTCAACGCCGAGAAAACCCTCTTTTGAACCTTTGCTTTTACGTCGCTCTTTGCCTGAAATTCTAGGGATAAACACATTTTTAATCTCCCCTTCCAAAACTATCGAGCGAAGAAAATTTCTTATATTATTTCCAGCGCTGTCGCTATCTGTTAGAATTATTATCCCTCTGTTTTTAGCAAGTGTTCTTATAAACTGCTGCATCTCTTTATCTTTGAAGATAGAAAAGCCCTTTGTTTCAATTATAATCGTATCAACTATCTGCGATATTTTATTTTTATCATATCGCCCTTCGACTATTATAGCTTCTTTGATTTTAAGCATATTTCCCCTCTATTATATAGTGGATTTTAAATATCGTATCTTCAAGTAGCAATCTTTTGTTAACCGCTGTTCGCTTAAGTGCTATATCACATTCCGATAGAAGCATTACAATCTTTTCTATTCTGCTTTTTGAAATTCTCTTTGCATCGTATATCGCATTATCGAGTCTAAACTCTTTTCCCTTATAATCAAAATGCTGTAGAATATCCGACTTTCTTTCGATCGAATGCACCCTTTGTATATCTATAAAAACCGTTGCAAGTGCACCTAAGATAAAAATTTCATCCTCTTTATTAAATAATAGCGAGTCGAGTTTCACCATAGCTTCATTAATATTTCCACGAACAATACGACGTCCAATATCAAAGACAGATGCTGTCCTATCCGCCACTGCAACGAATGCGATATCACTATCTGTTATCTCTGCACCATCTTTATAGTAGATAAGTTTTAAAAGCTCATTTTTAGCATTCAGCGTATCCCCTTTAACATAGTCATAGAGCTTTGCACAGACCGATTTTGGTACCGAGTGTCCATTTTCTTTTGCAAATTCATAAAGTGCCGCTGAAGTTTCCTGTGGTGATAGATTTTTAAAATTCTGCACCTCACCGCTCTTTTTCGCCTCCGCTAAAAGCAGTTTGTGGACAGATCGATTTCCAGGATAGCTTACCGATTTCGCTGCAAAAACCAAAATTCCCTCTGCTGCCTCTTCAGCAAAAAGCTCTTTAAGTTTTGATATCCCTTCATCAATCTTGCTCTGCTCGATATCTATTGCGATAATCGCATTTTTTGTCGCCATAAATGATACGGTTGTCATAATTTCATAAATATATTCCGCACTATAGTTCTCATCATTTAGATATGTTATCTCATAATCTGTACCCTCTATCTCACGAATCATCATAGAAAGACAGTCTGATACAAGGCCTTTCTCCTCACCATATAGGTAGATGAGCGAAAAACCGTCTTTTTTTATTAGTCCTTTAATATTACTCTTCATAATCATAAATCCTCTGTGGAAAATAATCGTTTGGCTCAATTAAGAATACATCTCTACTATCGATAAGAGAGATAGTTTCTGGATTTTGCGACTCCTCATTATCGAGTATTATATCTGCTCTTACATCGCTACTATTTACCGCTAAAAAGTAGCTATTGAAGTTCGGTTTGCTATCATAAGAAATTATACATCTTCTGCCTTGAAAATCAAATGTTACAAATCCTTCATCTATATATAATACATCTATATCATAAGCGTTCAGAAGAAGTCTGCTCTCCTTACCACTTCGTAGATATAGAGTTATATCGGTATATCCATTTTCATCAATTACTCTGCTCACCACCCGCTCGGTCGAGAGGTAGTTTCCTATTATATAAACAGATACCTCTCTATCTACTATAGCTACCACTGCATAGTCGTTGTAGTTTCTATATAAGTAGATTCCATCTTTAATCCCTGTTGGAAACAGAGCAGAAGTTATTCCTGTTACTACTATTAAAATACCTATAGCGTTTGCATAGATAAATCTGTTCTCTTTTTTATAGATAAGCTTATACAAAATTATAGAAGCTAACACAAACAGTATCAAATATATATCCGATACAAGCGCACTGCTGCGAAAATCCGCTAGAAATTCGGTAACGAGCGAAATAATATCTGTTATGAATTTTACCACAAGCAGAATAATATCTGGGAGTGGGATGGCAAAAAATATTAAGAATGAAGATATGAGAAGTGCTGTTAGTAACACTGTTAATAGAGGGATAATTATCAAGTTTGCCACTATTGCAGCAGGGTATACCCGACCGTTCATAAGCGATAGTGGTATTATTGTTGCAAATGAAACCGAAACTGTTAGCAGTATGCTTCTTATGATAATATTTTCTGTTTTTAAATAGCTTCTTAAAACAGGCATAACTTTAACGATACCTAAAACCGAGAAGTATGACAGAAGAAAGGATAGGTCAACTGCCGCTTTAGGGTTTAGTATTAATATTATTACAGCCGCAACTCCAAGACTATTTTCCAAATCTGTTTTGTATGCAAAAATCTGTGCTAAAAATAAAAGGTATGCCATAATTATTGCTCTAGTTGCCGACATCGAGCCAAAACAGAACACAAAGTAAAATACTGTTGTTGATACCATCGCCAGTATATATCGAACTTTATAGTTTAATATAAATATTTTAAATAAAAACAAAAAAATCGCCGCAACTATCGCTACATGCAGTCCAGATACTGCAAATATGTGTAAAACGCCACTGCCGAGGTAGCTATAATAGTCATCGTCTTCTATAAGGCTTCTATCGCCTGTCAGCACTCCGTATGAAATAGCTCCACCATCTTCAAACTCTTCGATAAACTGGGTCTTTAGATTTTCTTTATAATTTAAAATAGCGCTTACAAATTCATTCGCTACCCGAATAACCTCTCCGCTTTCAAATTCCGCTGTGAATGCAAGTCCATTTGCCAACATATAAAGGTCATTTTGATATGCATATCCAATATCAGAGGATACAACCTCGCCATTAAATATAACCTTATCATAAACTTCCGCCCATATATTACAAAACTCAAATGAGACATAGAGGTTACTCGATACCGGCTCACCATCTATACTGTCTATCTCAATAGTATAGTTATATGAACTATTGTCAAAGCTTATCTCCCGCTCTGTTATACTGCCCAAAACACTAACATAATCTCCGCTCTCAAAGGATAGTTTGTGATAGTTTGCAACTGCTACAAAGCTATATATCACAAACACAAAAGTCATAAGCGGATAGATGATAAATTTTTTTGATCTTTTTGCAATTATAATCGATATAGGTATTATTATAACAAGGGAGAAAAATGGATTTATTTGATAATTAAAACAAAACAAAGCGACCGAAAAGCTTGCTATTAATAGATATCCAAGCATAGCAAACGGCCGCTTCATAAAACCACCCTACTTTATAAGTTTGTTCTGTCCACTTAAATTATTTATTAAAAATCAGCGGTATAACACCAAGGAAGAATATATCATCTCTTTTCTCTGCATCACCCTCTGCAAGAACGAATCCTTTTCCTGCAATTATAGCGCCTGCTTTTTCACAGATCTGCTCAAGCCCATCGAGTGAACCACCAGTACTTACAACATCGTCTATGATAAGAACTTTTTTACCATTCATATAATCAAGCTCTTCGCCATCCATATATAGCGTCTGCTCTCTTGCAGTGGTAATTGATTTAACATTAATAGCGATAGGCTCTTGCATATAGAGCTTTGAAACCTTTCTCGCAAGAAGATATTTTTTTCCGCTCATTTTACTCATCTCATAAGCAAGCGGTATACCTTTTGACTCAGCAGTTATGATACAATCAAAATCTGGTGCATCGCGAAGAAGACCTTTTGCCGCTGCAATGGTCATCTCAACATCTGAGAACATATTAAAAGCAGCTATTGAAATATCGTCGTTTACCTTGCAGATAGGAAGCTCTCTTGTGAGACCTTCGATGTTTAGTGTGAAATATTTTCTTTCCATTTTAAACTCCTCTTTTAACCTGGAGGCCAGCTTAACGCTCTGCCGCCTAATATGTGAAAATGAAGATGTGCCACTGACTGTCCACCGTCACTGCCTATATTTGTAACAACACGGTATCCATTTTCAAGTCCTTCTTTTATCGCTATCTCTTTGATTTTCAAAAAGATTTTGCCTATAATCTCTCCGTCACAATCCCCTATATCCGAAACGCTAATTATATGTTTTTTGGGGATAACCAAAATATGTGTAGGTGCTTGTGGGTCTATATCTCGAAACGCAAGCATTTCACCGTCCTCATACACGATACTTGACGGTATTTCGCCAGATGCAATTTTACAAAATAAGCAATCCATAAAAATCCCCCTTAATTAAATCACAATTATCGACTTTAGTCGCTGTGGTGAAA
>CAYJGP010000051.1:0-12902 GCA_964369435.1 uncultured Oscillospiraceae bacterium
CCGCAGCGAAATGGCTTTGCCATTTCAGCCGCACTAAAGTGCGGTCGGCGATTTTGAAAAATCGCCGCTGCGGCGCATCTTCCATACCTCTTACAGTTGAGCGCAAAATAGCAAGACTATCAAAATAAATTCCCATGCTCTAACGTGACTCTCTAAAACACTACCTGTTTTATACAAACAGATAAAAAACAACCGATGCTAATAACATCGGTTGTTTTTAACTAACTCTTATTGACCTGTTGCAGTTTTAAATTCAGTCCAAATTTTAACATGAGCCTCATCTGCTTCAGCTGAGATATTTCTTATCATCTCAGTATCATCTTGGAACTCTTCAGGTAGTAGTAGGAACGATTTAAACTCATCAGCTATAAGCTCCTCTGCCGCTTTGTTTGTACAGTAGAAACCAAGCCACTCAAAGCTCTGTTTTGCTATTTCAGGCTCTAGGATAAAGTTTATAAATGCGTGAGCTGCCTCTGCGTTTGGAGCATTTGAAGGGATTAGCTGTACCATAAGTCCAAATCCAATACCCTCTGTTGGGTAAACGATTTCAAGCTCTGGGTTTGCAAGTGCCGCCATAGTTACCTGACTTGTATACATAACAGTTGCGCCTACTTCTCCAGATAGAAGATCGTCTTGTAGGTTATCATCTTTTATAAGTCTGATATTTGGAGCAAGCTCGAGCATTTTCTCACCTGCTGCCTCGATAGTTGCTATATCTTCGGTATTATAGCTCTCACCCATAACTTTAAGTGCCATACCATTTACAACACGAGGATTTGCAATTATTCCGATATTGCTTTCAAGCGAAGCATCCCATAAATCTGCATATCCTGTTATCTCGATATCAATTACAGATGGATCGTAAACGATAGTCTGAACACCTGCACCGTGTGGAACAGTATATTCATCGTTTGGATCAAAGAACTGACCTTGGAATATAGGATTTACATTTGAAAGATTTGGTATTAAATCTTTATCTATCATCTGTGCAAGACCTTCCGCAATAACTGTTTCGCTGATATAGTCATCACAGATAATAAGATCGTAGTCGCCACCCTCAGCTACCTGTAGTCTTGAGAGCATTGTCTCGTTTGTATCAAAGCTTACATAATTAACTTCATAACCTGTCTCTGCTTCAAATGCATCAAGCACCTCATCTGGGAACATTCCCTCCCATGTGTATAGGTTGAGCGTCATATTCTCATTTCCGCCATCTTCAGACTGCGATGATGAGCCCTCAGAACCCTCCGAGCTACCCTCATCATTGTTGCCACATCCTGCAAGCATCGCAACCATTAGCACTAGCGATAGAATTAGCATTAGAATTTTTTTCATTGTTTTCTCCTTTCGTTTTCCCTTAAACTGCAAGGGGGAATTATTTATTGTACTTTGAGCGACCTACAAGGTTGCTTAAAATAACAAGCAAAATAGTTGTTGCAAGCATAAGCGTGCAAAGCGCGTTTATCTCAGGGGTTACCCCTGTACGAAGCTGAGTATAAACCTTTATAGGCAGGGTATTAACTTCAACACCTGTCACAAAAAGACTTATAATAACATCATCAAAACTCATAGCAAAACTAAGTAACATTCCGCTAATAATCGCCGGTAGAAGAAGCGGAAGGGTTATATCAAAAAACGCTCGAATCTCACCAGCTCCAAGATCTTTTGAAGCTTCAATGAGACTTTTATCCATACCGACAAGTCTTGCTTTAACTATCATATAGATATACGGTACACAGAATGTCGTATGTCCGATAATTAGCGTTGTCATTCCAAACGGAAGACCGAGCAGTGCAAAGAACACCATAAATACCATAGCGAGTATTATCTCTGGTATCATTATCGGGAGCATAGTTAAAAACTCCATAGGCGCTTTTGTTTTCGTCTTTATTTTAGAAAAACCAACAGCTCCAAGTGTTCCAATAATAGCTGCTGCAAAGCTTGATGATAGTGCAAGTATTATACTGTTTAGTAGTGCCTCAAACATCTCTTCATCTTTAAATAGTTCCAGATACCATTTCAGTGAAAAACCATCCCAAATACTCGATATTTTGCTCTCGTTAAATGAGTAGATGATAACGAGAATTATCGGAAGATATATAAGCGCAGTTACAACTCCTAAGTATATATAAGAGGCTTTAAATTTCTTTTTGGAGGTTTTTTTTATCATAGAAGTCCCTCCAACTCATCGCTTTTAGTTATCCTTTTATATAGGGCTATAAGAACTGTTGTCATAACCATTAAAACAACCGCAAGTGCCGCTGCAAATGGCCAGTTGTGCGCACGAAGCAGCTGATCTTGGATAAGTGAGCCCACAAGAACAATCTTGTTTCCACCCATAATATCGGCTATAAAAAAGAGCCCCATACATGGTATAAATGTTAAAATAATACCTGATAGCAGTCCTGGCAGGGTTAGTGGCAGAGTTACACTCAAAAATGCTTTAGTCTTTGAAGCTCCAAGGTTTCTCGCCGCCTCAACAAGTCCCCAATCCATCTTTTCTGCAGAGGAGTATACCGATAGTATCATAAACTGAAGCAGTGCGTAAACCATACCTATAACAACTGCAGGGTAGGTATACAAAAGCTTTAGCGGAGAGTCGGTTATACCAAAAAACTGCAAAACAGTATCGAGAGTGCCGTTTGCACGAAGCACTATAATCCATCCATAAATCCGAATAAGGCTATTTGTCCAGAATGGAATCATCAAAAAAGCCATCATAATCTTTTTTCCTTTAGGCGATAGTTTTGCCATAAAATATCCAAACGGATAGCCTATCGCGATAAGAAAGAATGTGCTCACTACAGCAAGCTTTATCGACTCTATAAATGTTCCAAGGTAGACAGGGTCAAGGATATTTATATAGCTTTGCAGAGAAAATTCATTAACAACTCCCCAACTCTCAGATGGAGTTTGAAAGCTTAAATAAATCATATATATAAGAGGTCCTGCGACAAAAATCAGCGTGAATAAATATAGCGGCGCAAGGGTTAGCCAGATGCTTTTTTTCTTAGCTCTCAACCTTCTGCACCTCACTTTGAACTCGGTTCGCTATTTTTATCTCGTGAAACACATCGCTATCTTGAACATCCACCGGAACAGCATTTTCACTCTCCCAACGAACATGCACAGTCTCCCCTTCGCTAACATCTATATCAATCCCGTGTCTGCTCGCAACAAGCTCTGCGCCATTTTCTGTTCGCACCAATAGACGAAGCTGTCCACCCGCAAAAGTTTTCTCTGTTACAACAGCTGTCATATCGCAATCGCGAACATCACTACCAAACTGCAGATTTTCACTTCTAACAGCAAGACATACCGCCTCACCAACTTTAAAATCATATCCAAGCGTTACAGCTTTCATACAACCGTCATCGCAGTTTACCCGCATAGTTTTCGCTTCGCTATCAACGCTGTCAACCTCACCACAAACAATATTTGCATTTCCTACAAATGTTGCAACAAAACTTGTTTTCGGTGTATTATAAACCTCATTCGGTGTTCCAATCTGCTCGAAATTGCCATCTTTCATAACAGCAATTCGACTAGACATATTTATAGCCTCTTCCTGATCGTGGGTTATATAGATAAAAGTTATACCAAGTCGTGCTTGAAGCTTTTTAAGCTCTGTTTGCATCTGTCGGCGAAGTTGCAAATCAAGCGCTCCAAGAGGTTCATCGAGCAGAAGAAGCTTTGGTTTTGAGACAATGCTTCGAGCTATAGCAACCCTCTGGCGCTGACCGCCTGAAAGCTCTGCTGGCATCCTGTTTCCATACCCTTCAAGTTGAACAAGCTGAAGTGCATTTAGTACTTCAGTTTCAATCTCATCTTTTGGAAGTTTTTTAAGCTTTAAGCTATATGCAATATTATCAAAAACATTCATATGTGGAAAAAGAGCATAGTTTTGAAAAACCATACTCATATCTCTTTTATTCGGTGGGTTGTTTGTAATATCAACACCCTCCAATATTATACTGCCGGTGTTCGGCGTCTCAAGTCCTGCTAGAATACGAAGCAGCGTTGTCTTTCCACACCCACTCGAACCAAGCAAGGTTATAAATTCACCCGACTCCACCTGCAAATTGATATCTTTTAGAACCGAAACATCATCAAAGCTTTTGCTGATGCCGCGAATTTCAAGTAAACTCAATTAATATCTCTCCGCCCTTCAATATGGTAATTACTGCTATTATAACATAATCACCACTATATATCAACAGTTTGCCATACCAAAACACGCTAACCAACTAATGTTATCTTTACTATTTGACAGCTAAATCGTTTAATACCTTAGCTATGTTTTCTTCAATTTCTATCGATTTTTCACGAATTTCACTCGGCACACGAGATTGCTCGATATTTATCGTAGCAAACATCGCATTTTTGTTGTTATGAGTATACTGCCAAAATGGATATTTAATTATAGATGGCGTGTTAAACCCAACCCCAAGCTCAAGATACAAAACATTTTTATCGCGAGTTTCTCGTATAAACTGCTCATACCTCAAATAGGCATTATGCCAGCCCTCATCTTCAACAAAAGCTCCATCTTTTCGCAGATTTGTAGTCATTGGCTCACCACATTCTGGGCAGCTTGGGATAAGTTCTGTTGGAATTTTCAAATCCCTTGTCTGCTCTATCATCTTCATTATCATCTCTTCATTGTCATAGGTCTTATTGTGACAAGGCACACTGCACTGAAAAAGTCCATAGTCGCCTTGTGTGTAGAAAAGTCGCTCTTTTGAAAAACCGCTCTTTTGAAATATATGATCAACATTAGTAGTCAGAACAAAATAATCTTTATCCTCTACTATTTTTAAAAGATTATCAAAGCTTGCGTTTAGTTTGCTATTATATCGGTTAAAATAGATATGCCGCGCAAAATACCCCCAAAACTCCTCAGCTGTTTTATGGTTATAAAACGCAGCGGAGTACATATCTGAAAAATGATATTTATCAATAAAGTCTGAAAAATTATCGGTAAATCTTCTACCGCTATAGGTAAGCCCTGCCGCTGTTGAAAGTCCTGCCCCTGCACCTATAACAACAGTATCTGACTTATTAATCGTCTCTTTAAGTTTCGCTATCTTCTCCGAGTAGCTCTCTGTAGAGTTTTCTATCTTCTTCTTTGAAAACATTAAATACCACCTTTATATCGCTCTGTTCTTCTTTTAAAATTTCTGTAACTGTATTCACCGCTATAACCGCCGCCTCATCATTTGGAAAGCGAAACTCCCCTGTTGAAATACAGCAAAAGGCAATCGAAGAAAGCTTTTTTTGAATTGCGAGGTTAAGACAGCTTCTATAGCATTCCGCTAGAAGTTCTCTATCTTTATCATAAAGCTTATCATTTATAATAGGTCCTACTGTATGGATTACGTATTTCGCTGGCAGATTAAACCCGTCTGTTATCTTTGCAGTCCCTGTCTTCTCAGCCACTCTTTGCTTTTGCATAATATCGTCACAGGCAAGACGTAGCTCAACACCTGCTGATGAGTGTATCGCATTGTCTATACATGCGTGACACGGTATAAAACAGCCAAGTAGCGCTGAATTAGCCGCGTTGACAATACCATCGACCCTAAGGGTTGTTATATCACCTTGCCATAGATAGATATTTTTATTTCTTTTAGTGTGAGGAATATCATCAATTAAAACAACCCCTCGTCTATCACGCAGTTTTAACAGATACTCATCTTGAAGTTTTAAAAACTCATCACTCACAGCAACTGGCGGACGTATATTCATAAGTGATCTAAAGAGCTTATGCTGATGCTCTTCGTCTTTTAAAAACTCCGCAGCTGCCGCCCTATGGTTTGGCATATCGCAAATCAGCATTTCATTTAATTTTAAAAGCATTTCTAAATTATTCAATGCCACCACCGCCTTCGATACTATGATATAGCTGTTTTATAAAAATGTAAAGTACGCATTTTTTTGTAACTTAGTTACCTGTGGGTAACCTTAAAGATTAAAACAATGCGGCTACAAAACGCTGTATAACATTTTTGTTATATTAAAAAGATTAATATTTCCATGTTCAACTTTCGCCGATAACAACTTTAAAATTTCACATTTTTGTGGTAAACTATATACAGTATATTTTGGGAGTTTTTTGATGCGTTATAAAAAAACTATAATCTCCATACTTGTTTTTTTATCTATTTTTATTTTTTGGGTAGTTAATAATTTTTTCATTATCACAAAAGAAGTCACACTAAGTGATTTTAGAATAAATGAAGAGGTAAAAATTGCATTTATGGGAGATTTACACGGGTACAACTACCCGTTTGATAACAGTGCCATTTTAGATAAGCTCATAGATTATCAGCCGGACTTCGTCTTTTATATCGGTGACATGCATACAAGAGGCGACGATAGCGGCATGGAGGTCGCCATAAAGCTTATGGGAGAAACTGCAGAGCTTTTTCCCACTTATTTTGTTGCGGGCGAACATGATAATACCGATTATTACCTTGAACGTTTAGAGGCTGTTTCAGTTGTTGTGCTAGCTTATGATAATCTCTCGCTTGAAATTGATGGTAGAGATACCGGAATAGAGCTCTATGGAATCAATAACGTCTATTACAGTCCGACCTTTGATTTGGCGAATGAGTTTACTATAGATGAGAGCAGGTACAATATACTGCTTGCACATATGGAAAATTTTGAATCTTTTGCCGATTTCGGGATAGATCTAACCCTCGCTGCCGATACCCATGGCGGTCAGGTGCAGTTGCCATTTATCGGCCCTGTTTATCATGAGGGGAGCTATTTCCCAACCATTACGCAATCAGATAAAGCAATATATGATAAGGGTCTTTTTGAAATTTCAGAAAGCAAACTCTATGTAACAAGTGGAGTTGGAAGCACACCTGCACCTATAAGGGTATTTAATCCGCCTGAAATCGTCTTTTTAACGTTAAATACCGAAGAAATTCACTAAAAAACACAATTTGTACTTTTATATCATTTACTATTAAGCTTATCTACAGAGACTAGCTTTAATTTACGGAGGTATTTATGAATAACGAAAAAATAGCCCTAATCGCAGACAGTTGCTGCGATATCCCATCAAATCTTGCGGATAAATATGGCATATACATAGTTCCTCTGGCGATTAATTATAAGGATAAAAGCTATCTCGATGGGGTTGATATTAGCGCACAATATGTTTACGACAACTTTAAAAATGAAGTTCCGACTACTTCGCTGCCCTCAGGCGATGTTATAACCGAAGTTTTTGACAGGGTTTATAACGATGGATACCGCAAAGCATACATAGTGACGATTTCAAGCGGTCTCTCTGGAACATTTAACATGCTAAAGCTTATGAGTTCGGAATATAAAAAAATAGAATTTAAGATATTCGATACAAAGCTTATCGGTATGGGAAGTGGAATTGTTGCTCTCACCACCGCTGAGATGATTAAAAACGGCATTTCTTTTGAAGAAATCGAAGAGAAAGTTCAAGTAGCTGCTGAAAGCACCCATATGTACTTTTGCCTTTCAACTCTTGATTACCTCATAAAAGGCGGTAGAATAGGGCTTGTTTCAGGGACAGTTGCAAGTTTACTTGGAATTCTTCCAGTTATCAGCTGTAATAAAGATGGTATCTATCATACTGTTAAAAAAGCAAGAGGACGGATTAAAACGCTAAACGCAGCCGTTTCAAAGCTTATAGACGATGCCGCACAGTATTCCTCTTATAAAATCGCAGTTGTTCACGGAGGGGCTAAAGAAGAAGCAAATGAAATTCTAGCTAAACTAAAAAAGGCATTGCCAAAAGCTACAGAAATTTTTGAAGGACAAATATGCCCAGCCCTTGTTGTACATACAGGCCCTGGCCTTATTGGAATTGGACTTCTTGGTAGCAAATAGTACCCACACATCTATCAAATCCACATATTTATATAATAATGAATTAGTGCTCACCAGTTGGTGGGCACTATTTTTTAAGCAAGTGAAAGTGCATTGAAAGCAAAATGCAATTAATCCAAAACAACAAAAAGCATTACTTTAAATTGAAAACTTATCATCCTTCGCAGATATAAATAATCTAAATTAGATAGGTGGTGTTGATATAATTCCCCTTTGTAATTTTGGTTAGTTTGCAAATTGACTTATTATTTCTTTTATATATAATTTAGTAAATGAAAGGTGGTATAATAATGGACTTTAGAAAACTCGGAAAATCAAATTTAGATGCTAGCGTTATAGGGTTTGGCGGCGAATGGTTAGTTGATAAAACCAAGGAAGACGTAACTGCAATTTTTGATGAATGTTTGAAGTATGATATCAATATCCTCGACCTATTTCTCCCGCAACCTGTAGTTCGCGATATGATAGGCGCAGCTCTCAGTGGCAGACGCGAAAAAATGATCATTCAAGGGCATCTATGTACGGTTTTTGCCGATAATCAGTATAAACGCACAAGGGTCCTATCTGAAGTTAAAGCATCTTTTGAAGATCTTCTCAAAAGGCTTCGTACCGATTACATCGATATTGGAATGGTACATTTTGTCGATAGTGATGAAGATTTAGATGCATGTTTTAATAACGGCATCTTCGACTATGCAAAAGAGCTTAAAGCAAGCGGTGTTATAAAACAGATAGGACTTAGCTCCCACAATCCGAAAGTTGCATTGCGTGCATGTAAGACGGGGCTTATTGAAACACTTATGTTCTCGATAAACCCCGCATACGACCTTGAACATGCTGATGCGAATATAGGTGATTTGACTTCGTTTAAAGGATTATCAGAAGATAACTGGCAGGTAGCGCCTGAACGAGAGGAACTTTATAGATATTGCGAGGTAAACGGTATCGCTATAACCGTTATGAAATCCCTTGCCGCTGCAACACTTTTAGATGCTGAAAAGTCACCATTTGGAATAGCTATGAGTGTTCCTGCATGTATCCACTATGGGCTCACAAGACCCGCTGTTTCATCGATTATGGTCGGATTTTCAGAGATCTCGCAGATTGCCGACAGCATAAAATATTTCACTGCAACAGATGAGGAAAAGGATTATAGCATTGTACTTAGCAAAGCAACAAAGGTCGATATACAAGGAAAATGCATGTATTGCAACCATTGTCTGCCATGTCCTGTAGGTATTGATATAGCGGCTGTCAATAAATACCTCGATATCGCCACAACAGCATCCGGCACTCCTGAGAGCGTTTTGGAACACTATAAGTCGTTGAGCGCTTCCGGCGAAAATTGCATAAAATGCGGCAGCTGCGAGAGCAATTGTCCGTTTGGTGTATCTATTATCGAGAGGATGGAGAAGGCGGCAAAAATTTTCGGATAGGATAGTATTTTTTCATAAATTTAAACTTAAATAGCAAAAAACAGGTATGAATTAAATCACACCTGTTTTTTTATTACTGTATTTTTGATAACAAATTTTGCAGTGCGGCACGTCGCAGCTCTGTTTTCGGATAGAATTCTTTTAATATATTACACGGAAAATCATGACAATTTATGCAACTCGATATATCCTTTGTAATACAGCAAATTCTGATATCACAATCGGCTATCATATCTTTTTCTTCCCTACAGCCTTTGCATCCTGCACCCACTAAATAGTTTTTGCAATCGTCACAGACTATTCCACAATACCCTTCCATCGTCACTTTAGCTCGTTGCGAGGAAGACTTCAACATTTGTGGTCAACGGGTTTACCATATCGCCAATAGGCACACTTGTTCGGACACACATTCCAGGTAAAACAGATGGGTCATAAATAGTGTAGAACTCATACCTGTCAATTCCCGCCTTATTAAGCTCTGATTCAACATCGCCCCTTGAAAGACCTATAACATTTGGCATTTCTACAAACTCTACGCCAAGAGAGACAACAACGGTTATATCGTCACCCTCTTCAATATCGGTACCTGGAAGAGGAGTTTGACTGATAATTGAACCTTCAGGAACATTTCGATTATAATCTTCGTCACGAATAATATTGAAGATATGATTATCAGGGTCTGAGGCTACAACTGTATAGCTTTTACCTTCGAAATCTGGAGTTACTAGCGTATCATCAACAACTACAGAAGATGATGAGCTACTCTCTTCGTCGCTATCAAGATCAATAACTCTATCAAGCCAATCTATTACCCATAGAAAAATACCAACAGTTATAAGTACTGCTATTAAAACTATAACAACTAGAGGAACATGGTATTTTTTCTTTTTCGGCCGTGGTTTTACTTGTTTCTTTGCCGCCACCCCATTCCCCTCGGTTTGGTTTTCTTGTTTTGATGCTTTTTTAGCCGGTTTTATCTCTTTTGGTACGAGAGCCTCTTCCATATCCATTATAAACTCTCTAGCATCTTGCTGGCGGTTTTTCGTCGCTTGATTTGTACCAATCTCAAATACCTCTAAAACCTCAGGCGACATTCTGTCTGGAGATATGTTTTTGCAAAGAAGCTCAAACAGTTTGCATATAGCATAGATATCTGAAAATGTGCCTTGCCAACCGTCTTTTTTATACTGCTCAGGTGCGGTGAAGCCTTCATATCTCTCAGGAGTTAAGTCCTCACCCTCTGAACGAAGTGCTGAGGTTGCAAATCCCGTTAAGATTAATTTTCCATCTCTTGTTATCGAGATATTTTCAGGCGATATTCCCCTGTGAATAATATTATCTTGATGAAGGATATTTATATCTTCCAAAAGAGGTTTCATAAACCTCCATATACCTTCAACTGATGAGCTGAGCTCTTTTCCGATAAGGAATTTCTTAAGAGTTGTCAGTTCCATATATTTTATAACAGCGTATACGGTCTGATTTTCTTCAAATATCGAATAAATCTCAAGCGTTGAGCCTATATCTAGGGTGCGAAGCTTTTTATAAAGGTCTGAAAAATCTGATTTTAGCGTTTTAAAGAATATGTTGCTGCCGCTCTTAACTTCAACTGCTATCCCATCCTCTACTCTGTCACAAAGCTCGGTCGGATAGTATTCAATTATTGTTACTTTATCTTTTAAAACCTTATCAAAAGCTATATATTCAATAGTTTCTGCATTTCTTTTACTTACCATACCTATAAGGTATTTATCTTGCAAAATCGTCTTTAGAGGGAGGGTTCCTTCTTCGTTTTTCATCCCCTCAATATGTCCACAGTTTGTGCATTTTTCATCTTCTTCTCGAATTATGCTAAAACAGCGAAGACAAACTTTTCCACTCAAATTAATCACTCCTTATTCTCGATTATGCCAGATGTCTAAAACATCGTCACAGTCCTCAAGATGCTCTATTAAAAGGTTAAAATTCTTATCATGCGTTTCATCTTTAATATCAATATAGTTGTCGGGAACAAACTCTATTCCACTTGAAGCTATTTCATATCTCTCTGACAAGCTCTTTAAAACCTCATCGAACGACTTAATATCTGTATGTATCACAAATATATCATCTTCCGAGAAGAAGTCGGCTGCACCCGCTTCTATCGATAGTTCCATAACCTCTTCTTCTAAAAGCTCTTCTTTTTCTATAACAATAACGCCTTTTTTCGAAAAGATAAAAGATACACAGCCAGTTGTTCCCATATTCCCGCCAAACTTATCAAAATAGTGGCGAACATCTGCCGCTGTTCTGTTTCGGTTATCAGTCAGCGCCTCAACCATAATAGCAACACCTGATGGGCCATACCCTTCATAGGTTATCTCTTCATAGCTTTTTGTGTCGCTGTTTTTATTTATAAGCCTGTCGATATTATCGTTTGGAACGTTGTTCTGCTTTGCTTTTGCAATAGCTGCTGCAAGCTTAAAGTTTACAGCTGGGTCGGTGCCCCCTTCTTTAACTGCAACCGATATCTCTCTGCCTATTTTTGTGAAAATCTTCGCTCTCGCTCCATCGGCCTTTTCTTTTTTTCTCTTAATCGTACTCCATTTACTATGCCCTGACATCTCTGCTCCCTTAAATTGTATTATTTGTAAACTCTGTTATCGTGTTTATAATCTCGCCCTCAATATACTCGATTGTAACGCTATCTCCCACTGCAGTGAGCGGTAGTTCTTTTGATATTGATATATTACACTCAAATATCTCTCCATCATTTAGCATTATAGTTGCGTAGGTAACCTCGCCAACAGCATAGATAGAAATTCTCTCAACTGTTCCGCGTGCAGTTTGCGCCTCTATATCTGTACCACCTGTAACACCGCCACTCTCGCGAAGTGCATTTTGGTAGTCGTTCGCAGCAAGCTCAATAGTATCGCCAACACCAACTATTAGGTAGTTTTTAACATTGACATAGGCATACTGTTTAATAAGTCCCTCATCGTCTTTAAGGGTCATAAAGTAGGTCGGCTCACCGTTTAAGTTTATTATAAGTGGGAATGATGCTGAGTAGCGCAAGTTTTGCACCCTTCCCTCAGCAGAGCTCTGTGCTGAGCTCTCAGTAGCACCACTGATATTATACATAATAGGCTCTTTTGTAACCATATCTACCATGAGGAAACCGATAGTACTCTCATCGGCACCAACACTTGTAAGTCCTGTGAATAGGTAGCAATCACCCTCATTGTACACTATAATATTTCCCTGCGAAGTTTGGTATTTATCTCTGTTTGAGAAGTTGAACACACCATGAACATACTCACCCTTGTTGTTTATCTGATTCATGATAAACTCCTCCGGTTGCAGTCTGTCTACCCATTCTGGTTGCTCACCTATATCATACTGCTCATATTCTCCTGTCTCTGCGTTGATAATAGTAACACCAACTGCCTCAGGCAGGCTAAAAAGCCACTCATTTTTATAGTTTGTTACAACCCAGTGTGGAACACCGTCATCGTCAAGCTCAAATGAATAGTCGGTTATACCTGAGAAGAGGTTTCCTGAAAATCTCGCTTTAAAGTCGATATTATCAAAGAAATATCCGCCCGG
>CAYJGP010000052.1:0-12541 GCA_964369435.1 uncultured Oscillospiraceae bacterium
CTGCTTGCCGGCGCTTCACTCCCTTCGCTTTATCTGCCGCAGGCAGCGCTCGGTCCACCGCCAAAGCTTCCGCTTTTGGCTGTTCATCTCTTGGCAAGTTGTCGCATTTCTCGCAGTCGCTCGAACTGCTCTGCTTGCCGGCGCTTCACTCCCTTCGCTTTATCTGCCGCAGGCAGCGCTCGGTCGTTCACAAAATGCGCAGTTGCCGTCTGGTGTTTTAAGGTTTGGCAAGTAGCTCTCATCTGCTGTTATGCATCTTTCGTTGTCGCATGCGGTAGTGCCGATAACCATTTCTTCAGTCTTATCGCTTTTTTTCGCCATCATAAACTTACAAAGCGCCATACGGACATACATCCCATATTCCGCCTGTCTAAAATATGCAGCTCGCTTGTCGCTATCTACCGCAACATCAATCTCATCTACTCGAGGTAGCGGATGAAGAATCCTAAAGCTATCTTTCGCAAGCTCCATCTTTCTTTCATCAAGTATAAATTTTCCACTCTCTGCTTTGTATTCCTCTTCAGTTGCAAATCTTTCTTTTTGTATTCTCGTCATATAGAGGATATCAAGCTCTGAAATCACATCTTCTATCGAGTCCGCAAAGTTATATTGAACGCCTTTTTCGTCCAGAATATCGAGGATATACTGCGGCATAGATAGAGCTTTTGTGCTTATAAATACAAAGCTGTTTCCCTGATAGTCTGAAAGTTCTTTCGCAAGGCTATGTACTGTTCTGCCGTTTTTTAGGTCTCCGCAGATACCGATTTTGAGATTATCCACTCTCGAAAGCTCAATATCTAGAGTTAACAGATCGGTTAATGTTTGGGTTGGATGGAGGTGTCCACCGTCTCCAGCATTTACAACAGGGCAGTTTGAATATAAAGCCGCTGCCGCCGCCGCACCTTCACTCGGATGTCGTATAACCAAAATATCACTATAAGAGGATACCACCTCGATGGTATCCTTGAAATTTTCCCCTTTTGATACCGAGCTGTTTTGCGGGTTATCAAACCCTACAACACTACCCGATAACCTCTGCATCGCCGCTTGAAAGCTAAGCATCGTTCTTGTTGATGGCTCATAGAAAAGGGTCGCCATAAGTTTGCCTAAAGCAGTTCCAACACCACTCTCGCGGTTCTGGTGAAACTCTCGCCCCATCTTTATAATCTCTTGAATTTCATCTTTTGTGAAATCGCTTAAATCTATCAAATTCCTATACATTGAAAATATCCTCGACCTTTTTTAGAAGTGATGAAACTATTCCTCCACCCTCTTCTTTCTTTATATTTACTGCAAAATCTCCTCTTTGCATCTCTTCTATTATCTGTGCTTTTTTATATAGGTCATCTGCTAGTAATATGTAACTCTCTCGAATTTTAATGAAATCTTTTGCAAGCTCTTTTTTCTGCGCTCTTATGTTCTCCTGCTCTTTTTTCGCTTTAAATGCCGCATCTTGAACCCACTGGCTTTGCATTCGAGCTCGGCTCTTTGCAGTTATCTCCGCCGACTGAACAACCGATTCCGCTTCTTTGCTCGCCTTCTCAACAATATCTTTTGCATTCTTTCTTGCATCATCTTCTATTCTGTTTGAGTATGCTTTGCTCTGCTCTGCTAGTAGGCGAACTCTGTTTTTTGCCTCGTTTTCAATTTCAGCTGCTCTTTCGGTAGCCTCATCTATCATCGCTTTCGCCGAAGTATAAAGCTCTTCTTCTTTTTTGTTAAACTCAGTATCGCGTGACTTCAAATCGCAAATTTCACGCTCAAGCACTTCAACTCTCGACTTCTCTTCGTCGTTTTCCTCTCGCAATTTGGTAATATCATTTTTTGCGGTATTGTATTCAAGGCGAAGCCGGTTATGCTCTTCACGTTGCGAGCGCTGTTCACTATACATCCTTGTGATAGTCGATTCATTAACTGAAAGCTGGCTTTTCCCTTTTGCTATCTCAAGCTTTAGTTCGTCACTTTTTTCAAGCAGCTCTTTATTTATCTCAAGTAGTGCCTGTAGGTTTTCTGAGAGCTCTTCTAGCTGATTTTCATAGTCGTTTTGCATCTCACTTTTCTCGGCTACAATAGAGTCTATATAAGCTATAACTTCATCTCTATCGAAACCGCCGAATGCGCGTTTTTTAAAAATCTTCTCTTTCATCAGCTCACCTCACACTAACAGTTATCGACGAATATTCGCCACTAAAATTATCAACCACAGATTCTAGCTGGTAGTTTGATATAAATATAACTTCGCCTGTATAACCATTTGCATTAAGCGCACTATTTACAATAGTTTCTATATTTGAAGCATCTATATATTCATAAAATTCAGCACCTACTTGATATGGAAAACCATAATAATAATCCGATAGATTTATTATAGTTGCATCTGCGCTTAAATCAATATTTTCACCATATCGCGATGCAGAGTTTCCAGCAAATCCTTGTGTTGAAACCACTTGGAAATGAAGTGCTCCATTATCGTTTATAGCTTCTGTCAGAAGATCATTTATATCGTTTATAACCGCATCATAGCTGTTTCCATCTAGATTTGGGTAGGTTGCAAGAGATAGTCCAACACCGGTTGGAAAGTTCACATTTTCAGTTGCAACAGCATAAAAACCTGCCGCTGCAAGTTCTGTTGCTATCTCACTTATAAAGCGCACAGCATCGTCTGAAGCGGGGTTTAGCCAGCTTCGACCGCCTTGGTCCGCATAGTTGTCAATCCATCTTATTGTATCGGAATTCTGATACATTACAGCCGAACTTACATTTTTCGCAGCTGCCGTATTATCGTTAAATGCTTGTACCCTTGCCACTGCAACAAAGTCGTTTTGAGCTAGAATATCAATAATAGGTTCAATTTCATTTTCAGATATAGTTCCTCCGGCAAAGCTTCGTACAAACTCATTTTGTGTGTTATAGAATATATTTCCATCTATATCTTTAATCGTTACGATAAACCCATTATATCCTCCTGCTTTTGCGGTATCTATTGAGCTTTGTATCGTAGCGGTGTTAAAGAAATTTTGCGGTGTTATTTCTACTAGATTGAGTTCTTGAAGTTCTGGAAGTACAACAGAAGGTTTTGACTCACTCATCGAAGATGATGAATCGTTGCTACTATCTCCTTCACTTCCACTACTACCGCTACTACCACTTAGTATTTCGCTCTCTCCAAACATATAATCGAGTATAGGTCCACCTAGAAAAAATCCTGTTGCAATCAACGCAAAACAAAGCATAACAATGACTATATTCTTCACAGCCTTGTATGCATTTCGATTTTTTGAAGAACGGTACATCTTTGTCCCTCTTTTAATTTTCGTCTGCTTTGCCATCCATTTCCCCCACTTAATGAATTCTGTTAAATCCGAAAAGCGCCATTGAAATAATTCCTATAAATAAAAGCTCACTTGGTAGTCCGCGAAATGCTTCAGGACAATTTATCTCTGCAAGCTTTGCTTTTCCCTCTTTGATAATAATGGAGGCTATAAAAAAGCCTACACCATTAGCGATACTTGTGAGTATCACCTCAGTTAAATCATTCTGCCCTCTCGCCGCTAATATCATTGTTCCCAAAACTGCGCAGTTGAATACTGCAAGCGGAATAATATTTTGATGTTTTTTGTATATTTCTGGAAGTGCATATCTTAAAATAAGCGATATTATCAAAAATACGACTATAAGCATCGTCACATAAATAAAAGGTTCAAATGGAAATGTTTCTTGGTAGTCTTTTAAAAACAGAACATTCAAGAAATAAGATGCTATATTCGAGAGTGTTGTAGCAACGGTTATTAGCACTGTGAATATCGGTAGCAGTTTTGGTTTTTCTGTTATAAACATTATCCTGCCAATGCCGAGCGCATTCGAGAATAGAATATTTTGGAAAAACATCGCTATTAAAACTACCGAGATGTAGCTACTGAGGGTATCAAAAAACATTACTCATCCCTCCATCCGGAAATTCTACTCTTCCAACTTTTGTTCTCTAAGTATTTCATCGCAGCGCATACAAATGCAAGGATGATAAATCCAACATACGGATAAACTGCAGATGTGAATTTGTGAAGGTGTGGTAGACTCATGGTGAATACAGTTCCAACACTTAAATACTCGCGGAATATACCAACCATTACCGCAACAACAGTAAATGAGATCGACAACGAAAAAAATCTCTCAATTTTATATAGAACATTCTTCTCTTTATGAGTTCCAGGTGCTCGAACAACAACCATTGAGCTTACAACCAGTAGCGGTAGATAGATACCGATGTTATCAACTATAAGTGGAATCTCCCTCTCAAGCAAAATTCCTACAGGGATAAATGCGAATGCCGCAATAAAAGTATAAACAATATAGTTGTACTGCTTTGGAATTAGGTCTTTGAAAACAAGACCTGCAATTGTGTTCACAAAAAGTAGATAGCAGATAACGCCCGATATTACAAGCGCATCGTATCCCGCTGTTGAAGCTACAACTATCGGGGTAATCGATAGGCCGATGTTGATAACAGCACTATCGGAAATAACACGAAACAGCGAAAATCCAGCTCTTTTTTTCTTGTTAGCCATTCGCACCCCTCCTCAATTTGTTTGATAGAATAAATATCTCGGCAGAAGCGCGGTCGCACAGATTTATAAGGCTGTTCGATAACAAAACAGCAAAGCAAAGACCGCTGTTATAGTATCCGATATGCCTAAACATAACTGTAAATGTCGCTAAGACTATTCCATATATTATTCGGCCGCCAAAACTTCTTGGCGTTAGTTCAACTGCAGCTGCAAAAAATACTACTCCAAAAACAGTATACCCACCGAGCAACTCATAAATAGCAGCTTGTAGCGCAAAACCGTCAGTCCTATTGAATATTGCCGATATTATATACAAACTTATTAAAAAAGAAATGACAACACCGATAGATATCCTCTTTTGAAATGCAAGGTATACTGCCGCTGCCGCAACAACTATAACAAATCCAGCACCCATAGCTGATGGTAGGTTTCCTATTAGCATATCAAATACAGAAACAGTAGGCATAGCACCTGAGTTTAAAACGGTAAGTGTTCCTGAATATAGTCCTTGTCCACCTTCAACAAATTCCGAGGTTTTGTCAAACGGGGTCGGATACTGGTTGAAAACTGCCGGGAAGTTTAACAAAACAAATGAAAATCCAGCCGCCGCGAGAGAAAAAACATTGTTTTCTCTGCCGCCAAATGGATGTTTTACTATAATTATCGCAAAGAGCGACGCTGTTAAAAGCATATTAACTGAAGCAGAAGCCGGCATAACCATAGCGATGGTTATTACCAGAATTACTGATGAAAAATCTTTAAGATGCAGACTATGGGTTCTTAAAAACACCAAAAATAAATCGACAATATAACTGATAGCCGAAACTACTGCAATATTATATATAACGCGGTTACCATAAAATAAAACCGCTAACACCACTATCGGCAACAGCGCAATAAAATACTGCTTATCAATGTTGTTTAGATAGTCTGTTTTACTGCTTTGTGCACTATAACCTCTTGCCATTACAGCTCCTTTAACAAATATTACCCTCTCCGCGTATAATGTGAGAAAGGGGGTCTATAGATGGAAATAAAAAAACTTTCAGAGAGCAAGCTTCGTGTCGCTCTCTCATCTCTTGAGCTTTTTTCATACGGTCTTTGTTATGATGACCTCACATCGAGAGGAGAAACCACTCGCGATATGCTTTTATCACTTCTCCAAACCGCACGTCTTCGCCATAATATCGATACGACGGGAAAAAAACTAACTGTTGAAACCTATCCTGAGGAGGATGGCGGCTGTGTTGTATACTTTAATTTCACGGGAAATATACGCAGAACCACAACCCTACAAAATCCTATTTTAGTTGTTTTTGAAAATTATGAAGAACTTGTATTGATAACCAAAGAGATCATTATGCCAAAACTGCCGCTAATAATATCTTCAAGCCTTTATAAACAAAACGGGCAGTATCTCCTACTAATCACTCCTGGATGCTCACTTGCAAAACTTATAAAAACATTATCAGGTGAGCTTTCTCTTCAGGTATTTTCTGATAGTTTTATCGAGACATATCTTTTGGAAAACGGCGAAGTTGTATTAGCAGACGACGCCATTACAAATATATACGAAAACTATTAATTATTCAAAATTTATAACGTCCATAGCCGACTTGCGAATGTCGGCTACTGCTTTTTTACGGTCCGCTTTATTGAATATCGCACTTCCCGCAACCAAAACATCTGCACCAGCTGCCGCAACAAGTGACGCTGTATATTTATCTATGCCGCCGTCAACTTCAAGCTCGCATTTGTATTTTTTCTTCTCTATTTCGTTTCTTATATCTTTTATCTTCGAGAGCATATCGTTGTTAAACTTCTGTCCGCCAAATCCAGGCTCTACTGTCATTACGAGCACAAGGTCGCAAAGTGATAGATATTTAAATACCGCTTCCGCTGGAGTGTTTGGCTTTATAACAAGACCCGCTTTAACACCTTTTTCTTTTATTGCAGTGAGGGTTTTAAATATATCGCACTCACTCTCAACATGAAAAGTTATTAAATCGCTGCCTGCATCTATAAAGCTCTGAAAATATAAATCTGGGCGTGTTATCATAAGGTGCACATCGAAAAATAGTGAACTCTCTTTTCGAATCGATTTTACAACCGGCGCACCAAGGGTGATATTTGGCACGAAATGACCGTCCATAACATCTATATGAAGGTATTCAACGCCTGCCGCCTCGACATCTTTAATTTCCTCTGCAAGTTTTGAAAAATCTGCTGATAGTATTGATGGTGATATTTTTATCATAATTTTCTCCTAAATCACATTAAATTCCAACCTTAATTGTACTTTAAATCATATTAAATTGCAAGTTTTTTTGAAGTTTGTAACAGGATATTAATAAATTTTCTGTCATATTTATCATGTTACTTTTCATCGTTTTGTGATATCATTAAATTAAACTGAAAAAAAGAGGTGTTAAGTATGGTAAAAAGGCAATATGTAAAATCACTCGACAAAGAAATATCAAGACTTGGTTTTGGTGCTATGCGACTTATAACCAATGAAGATGGTACTATCAATTTTGATGCAAGCAAGAAATTAATCGATATAGCTTATCAAAATGGTATAAACTATTACGACACTGCATACGTATACCACGGCGAGAAGAGCGAGGAGTTTCTCCGCTTTGCCCTTGCTGATAAACCACGTGATAGCTACTATCTTGCAGATAAGCTTCCGATGTGGGACAAGCCGGATAACGCTGGTGCTCTAAAGCTATTTGAAGAGAGTCTTGAAAGACTTTGTACCGATTATATCGACTTCTACCTAATGCATAACGTTAATAAATCCAACTGGAAAATCATGCAAGATAACGGCTACTATGAGCAGTTTTTAAAGCTCAAAGAAGAGGGGCGAATTCGCCATCTTGGGTTCTCTTTCCATGACAACCCAGATCTGCTTTTAGAGGTTGTTGATACCCATAAGTTTGACTTTGTTCAAATTCAGATAAACTACCTCGACTGGCAGCTACAAGATGCAAAACGCAGCTATGAGATTTTAACAAGCAGAGGAATTCCAGTTGTTGTTATGGAGCCTATCCGCGGAGGATACCTTGCAAATATTCCACAGGATATGGTAGATCTTCTTCCGAAAGAGTTCACCCCTGTTGAGAACGCTTTCCGATATGTTGCTTCTCTTCCTGAAGTTTTTGTTATCCTATCAGGTATGAGCACCGAAGAGCAGGTAGAGCAGAATGTTGCACTCTTCTCCGATATAAAACCTATCGACGAGAGCGAGATGGCGATGTTTAATAAAGCATTTGACCACTATAAAGAGCTTGGTGCTGTTCCATGTACCGCCTGCAACTACTGCGATGTATGTCCTGCGGGGATAGATATCCCGAAAATTTTTGAGATCTACAACGACTACACGATGAATAAAGAAGGAAATAAATTCTCAACCACTACCGCTTATTTCAACTGGGTACCTAAAGAAAAGCGTGCCGATAAATGCATTGGATGTAAGGTTTGTGAGGGTTATTGTCCTCAGCATATCGCTATTGCGGATGAGCTTTCAAAAGTTGCAGCTGTTATAGAAGAGATAAAGTAGAGTTTATGTTTTAAGCATCTTTTATGGCGCAAAGCTTGCTTTAAAAAATATTTTAGATTTTGTGAAGATGAGAGATGCTATAATTTTTTAGGAAAAGTACTGACTACTTTAAGCAGACAATGAAGACCCGCCGCCCGCTGGCAAAAACGGCTTTGCCGTTTTAAAAAGCCGCCCCTTGAAGGGGCGGCTTTTTCGCGCAAACTTTTCGTTTGCGCCAGCGGGCGGCGGGCTTTGCAGATTGTTTAATTTTAGTTCATCCCCACTCGCTACCACTTATATTTTTTCTATATATCTTGCTGTACCACAAATTCCACAGATCATATTATATGACCCATAAATAGCGCATCACTCACCATTTATCCGCTAATTTACATGCCGTAGTAATCTTCGATAATTTCAATTTCACCGCTATCTGAAATCTTAAACTCTGTATATATTACTGTCTTCCCCTCCGGTACTGCTTCGCTGCGGACAAAACTCAGACTTCCATTCTCTTCATAAAAGACTGAAAACTCATTTGAAACAGTATTATGAGCTGCTAAATATCTTCCGTTTGGTGATACTACCGTATGCCAAATAGCAATCCTATAACTATTATCTATCGTCTGAGCAATGAGATCTTCGCCTCCAAGATAGATATAGTACGACTCCCTAGCTTCCATCGAACCTTCAGATTGATTTGGCAGAAACACAACTCCCTCCGCCATGCTAATGCTACTTCGATATCCGCTTGAAATCTCTTCAAAATCAACTCCAGCAATTTCTGTTATCGGTTTCTTATCCTTTAAATTAAATAAAATATTTATTCCACCTAAAGCTGAACTATGTTCTGCAAATATATCAGTTATTACAACTACCAGAATATCATCAGTTAAGTAGTAGCTATTTCCACCTGTCTGCCGAACACCATTAAACTGCGCATATTCAGTTGCGTCGTACTCGATAACCTCTCCGCTCTCTCTATTCATAATCTCAATATATCTACCATTATAAACAGCTATAGTATACCGATCATCACCAGAAACCCATATCGGGTGGTAGTAGTGCCAGCCGATTTCGCTATATCCGCCACCAGCTTCCCACTCTGTGCTCTCTTCAATCGGCTCGATAACAGCCATCATATCCGACAGTTTATACTTTTGTGCAAACATGGCAGGATCAGCGCCGCGAAGCTCCTCTATCTCCTCACTGCCAATATACCGCAAAAGCTCAATATGCGCCATATAAACATCAACATAACCGGTATACTGATTATAGTTTGCCATATAGTATGTCGTGGGGTCCATTATAAACGTCTTTATAGTCATCCCTTGATCTTCTTCGATTAAGTCCCCTGTTAAGAAGTTAAGTTCGCGACTAATACAGCCGATAAGCGCCGCTTTCGCAGGCTGATACTCACCCTCACCAGATTTTGCAATCATAATGCTATCGAGATTTCGCACAAACCTCAAATCATAGTCGCTATAAGAGAGGAAACTTAAATCAGCTATCTCCCCTATTTCTTTTATCTCTGTCCTACTTTGGATATCATAGAAATAAAAAATCGAGATATCGCCACCCTCTGTTTTATCTACCGCTTTTATGATTATCTTGTTATCATCGAGAAAATAAACAAGCTCAATAGATATATCGCTCGGACTGTACCCCTCTTTTAAAATATCGGCTACTTCGATTGTAGAAACAAGATTCCCACTTACACTTTTTAGCTCTACCGCTTCCTCACCCACTATCTCAAAGCTATAGTTTGCACTCTTTAGATAAGCAGGTAACTCTTCTTGCTTTTCATCGCCATTGTCAATATTTCCATCTGCTAGTGGAACACTTTCACTTGAAATATCGGTAGAAGACTCACTCTCTTCAGCCCCTTCACCAGCACAACCTGATAAAATTAGAAGAATAATTAACGCAAATAGAAAGATTTTTTTCATAAATCACCTCGTTTTACTATAAACAAACTTATCTTCTAGGTCTACCCATTTTTAGTATAGAATACCATTGTATATTTGTCAACGTTTTAACCCTTATTCGTTGAAAAATTTATGCTATTGCGATAAATTGCATATTATATATACCTGTGTTATTATCTATTTAAACAAAAAAGTCCGCGGAATATTCCGCAGACTTTAGATTGTTTACTTAAACTTTTAGTAGCTAAAGAGGTAGTATACTGTAGCAGTATTTATTGTTGAAAGCGAAACCGCTCCCTTATGCTAGAAATCATTAAACTGATACTAACTTATGCATACCTTTTCTTATATAGGTATTAAATGCATCATATTTCTGTTCGATATTTTAACGATTTAACTTTCCTCTTTAAAAATTTATCTTTAGATTATCTTAGCTGTTTATAACTATATTCCCATCTTCGGTTACTCGATAACTCTCATTATTTATGATATCTTCATCTAAAATAACTTCTTGTCGAACAAGCTCATATCCACTATCGATATATTGAAATAAATATATCGTTCTGTTCTCATCGTTGTATGATGCAAAATACTTACTATCTTGCGATACATTTATAAATTTTCCGTCAAGTTTATAGCTTTCATCAAAATATTGTCCAGAAAACTTTTCATCTGAAATGTCTATATAGTATCCATCGAAAATCTCTATTTCTCTATCAACAAAGTTTGAAAAGTAGATAAAGAATATTCCATTTTGCGCAATCAATAATTTTCTATCGCTAGAAAGAGCATTTTCAATATCATCTATGCCAGAAATTTCTGTTACGATACTCTTATTTTCCAGATCTAAAATAACATACATACCAGTATTTCCTTCGCTATTTCTTACTATCACATCCTTAACCGAGATAAGAACAATATTCGACGATAAAAATCTTATATAATTTGCAGAGATATAAATACCTTGGTATTCAGTTATAAAATCATTCAAATCAAGCTTTGATAGCTCGCCACTCTTTATAAGCTGTTTTTTCCTTTTACATCAGCAGGCGGATCAAATATATAACCTAACTTTTGGTTACCCTCATTGTCAAGTTCTACCAAACTAGCTATCGATAGATAGTCAAAATCTGCTGGCTTTTCAAATAGAAGTTCCTCACTTCGAAGATAAGTAAGGTTGATACCCTCTATTTGATAAAAGTCGAGTAAATCATTTGTTGTATTATATTTAGCTATAAACTTTTCATTAAGAGAAATTGTGAATGAACCATAAGTAAATGCATCTTCACCAGATAAAAGTTGAAAACTCACATCTCCCACACTATCACTACCAATAAGTAGCGATTTTTTATTTTCATCATCTCTATAGCTTGGCATAATCATAAATGCTGATCCAACTTTAAATAGATGGTAATTTCCATAAGAAGCAAAATCAAGACTACCAATTCCTTCTACCTCCTCTATCGGTGCTAACTCTTCGAGGTCATAAAAAATATATGCGGTCTCAGTAATGTTATCTTCTTTATGAATAATAATACTTAAAATTATAATCTCCGATGTTACATAATTATCTTGCGAACCGCTAATCTGATAAATATTATAGTTCTCATATCCATCTTTTAAAAGGCTCGCAAGATGAAATTCAGTGGTCTTTTCTCCGTTTTTCATAACAGTAACTAAGCCATCATCTGATACTGTCACTCGATAAATCAAGTCAGAAATGCTCTCTTCTTCTCCAAAATGTCCATCGGCTAGCGGAATACTGCTATCTAAAATGTCTGTCATCCCATCACTTTTATCTTTGTTACAAGATGAAATTAACAAAGATAATATGATTATTAGAATTAAACCTAAAACTCTTCTCATGATACACCTCTGTAAAATTTAAAGATACACTCCCATTTCAATATACACCATATAAATTATGCTGTCAACGAGTATTTAACATTTTGTAGATATGCTTATAGTCCTGTTTTGGCGATGTCTATTATTTTTAACTGTTATCGTATCAAAAAAACACATCCTAAGATGTGTTTTTCTGTGTAAGCGCTTTCTATTTTCACAGGCTGCTATTTGTTAAAGCTACCCTTATGCGCTCGCTCACTTGCTTGAAGCTCCGCTTTTATCCCGCTCACTTTTTCCACCTCCGGCGGCGCTCGGTCGCTTACAAGTTTAATCACTCGAATCCATAGCATATAGCTATTGACACCAGCCAGGCTGGCTCCGGCCTGATACTCAAATGTCACAGATTTCTGCATTTTCAATCATTTTTACATCAAAAAAACACATCCTAAGATGTGTTATTTTGTGTAAGCGCCTTTCTATTTTCACAGGCATCTTTTTGTTAAAGCTACCCTTCTGCGCTCGCTTACTTGCTTGAAGTTTCGCTTTTATCCCGCTTGTCCGCAGGCGGACAAACTCGTATCCATAGCCACCGGCTATGGACGCCAGCGGCTGGCTCCGGCCTGATACTCAAATGTCACAGATTTCTGCATTTTCAATCATTT
>CAYJGP010000053.1:0-4560 GCA_964369435.1 uncultured Oscillospiraceae bacterium
AAAACAAGCCTTTATATTTTAAGAAAATTGTAGTATAATGTAGTGTAGAAATAAAAAGAGGTATATAATGAAGAAGTTTTTCAATGTGTT
Source organism: uncultured Oscillospiraceae bacterium (assembly GCA_964369435.1). Lineage (GTDB taxonomy): Bacteria > Bacillota > Clostridia > Oscillospirales > Ruminococcaceae > CAYJGN01. Next base: position 91 of record CAYJGP010000053.1, read on the forward strand.
AGCATCAATTTTTTTAATACTGATGATCTTATCTTTAACCGCTTTTTCAGTTTTTGCAGTTGTTAAAAGCAGCGGTGACGGGACCTTATCTATTGGCGACTACTCATTTTATCTTGCGAATAACGTGTTAGAGGGTAGTGCACTCGATGAGGGCAGCTTGATAGTTTCAAAGAAAAGCGATGTCTCAGCTATTGCGAATGGCGACTATCTGCTTTTTGAAAATGGCGAGAGTATTTCGGTTCGATATGTTGTTGATTTTCTCTCTGCTGGAGAGCCTTCTTTCGTTCTGTCAACAGGGGATACCGATAAAGATATAGTTGTACCGACCCAGATGATTTATGGTAAAATCGTCTACACCTCGGCTTTTCTCGGTTCTGCAGCAGCATTTGCTTCTTCAACTGTGGGTATCATTGTTATAGCTTTTTCAGCAATTATAATCGTTCTACTGCTTGTCTTTTTCACAACTAAAAAGGGCAGTGGCGTTAAGGGCGATAATCATATTGAAGGCGCACTCGATAAAATAGCAAAAGAAAAAAATAGCGAAACACAAAAAACCGAAGAAACCGATGATACAAAGATTTTAGAGATTGCAAAGAACAAAAAGTCGTTTGATGGAACTATTGTTATAAATAAAGAAGACCTTGAAGGGCCATCTGATCTGATTACGAATATTCTCGATAAGTCTGTAACAAACAAAGCAAAGATTGATGAAATTGAAGAGATTAAAAAAGTTGCTGAACCTTCACCTGAAAAGGTAGCAGAACCAGCTAAAAAAGAGCCTTCGCCGCAACCTAGCAAAAAACTAGACTCGACAACCCTTGATGTTGGCAATTTATCCGCTGAGGATATTTTAAAAGATTTAGACGGACTGCTTTAATATTTACCGATCGGTAATAAGCATTTATATTTTTAATAATCGAGTTTAAAACTTACTTCACCTTTTTAAAATCTTATATTAGCTACTAACAGCTAATATCAAAGATGGATCGATAAACATTCAGCGGTTATCATTTTGCATAAATGCAAATCTTATCCCCTTATTTTCAGCTTTATCTGCTGTATTCGCAGTTTAAATTAATTAAATAAACAGAAAAAGAGTTGTGGACTATAAGTTCGCAACTCTTTTTTAATCTGGATATTTATCGGTAACCTGCGGTGAAATTTTTTTACTTTTAATTTTTTGCTTCGCTAGTTTCGCTTAAAACTTCAACCATTTAACTTAATATAGCTGTTAATCGCTGATTGGAGCGCTTTTACTGAAGCAGTAAGGATATCGCTATCTGTACCTGCACCAAAAGAGCTCTCGCCATCGCCCCAAGATAGCTCAACATACGCGCAAGCTAGTGCATAGCTTCCACTCTCGAGCGCATGCTCTGAGTAGTCGATTAGCTTAAATTCTCGCTTTAATCCTTTTCTTATCGCATTAGAAACAGCATCGAGACGTCCGTTTCCGCGCCCTGTATATTCACCTTGAATACCGTTCATATATGAATTAACAACTGCCAAAATTCTATCTTTACCATCTTGTTTTCTAATATATTCAACCTCTGGAATAGATAGTGGGTTTTCGATATCGAGGTACCTCGACTTAAATATCTCGAATATTTCATCTGCAGAAAGCTCTCGACTTTCTCTATCAGATACCGCTTTAACCGCATATCCTAAATTTTCACGCATTTTATTCGGTAGGTTAAAGCCATAGTTCTGCTCGAGGATAAACCCTATACCGCCCTTGCCGCTTTGGCTGTTTATCCGTATCGTATCCGTCTCATATTCACGCCCAACATCCCTTGGGTCTATTGGAAGATATGGAATATCCCATTGATATAGGTTATTCTCCGCTCTATGTCGCATAGCTTTTGCAATAGCATCTTGATGACTTCCAGAAAACGCCGCAAAAACAAGTGCTCCAGAGTATGGTGAGCGCTCATAAACTTGCATCTTTGTCAGTTTTTCGTATCTTCTCGCAATAGTTGGCATATCTGAAAAATCAAGAAGTGGATCTACACCTTGACTATACAGATTAAGCGCTAGAGTGATTAAATCAACATTGCCAGTTCTCTCGCCATTCCCAAAAAGCGTGCCTTCAACTCTATCTGCACCTGCGAGAATTGCAAGCTCCGTTGCTGCAACGCCACAACCTCTATCGTTATGGGTATGCAAACTAATAATTATACTATCTCTATCTTTTATATTCTCACAGATATACTCAACTTGATTTGCATAGAGATGTGACATCGAGAGAGAGACCGTCTCCGGTAGGTTTATTATAAGCTTTTTATCAGCTATAGGCTTTATTATATCGATAACTGCATTGCAAACTTTAAGGGCGATCTCAGGTTCTGTTCCTGAAAAGCTTTCAGGACTATATTGAAATCTAAAGTTTCCTTTATACCTCTCTGCCGCTGCTAAAACAAGTCGTGCTCCACTTTGCGCAAGTTCTACAACTTCATCAACCGAAGCTTTAAAAACCTGTTCACGCTGAGCTTTGCTCGTTGAATTGTAAAAGTGCACTATTGCGTTTTTAGCACCGTCTATCGCTTGAAATGTTCGCTCGATAATAGCTTCTCTACTCTGAGTAAGCACCTGAATAGTTACATCGTCCGGAATCCGACCTTCATCTATAAGCCGACGAACAAATGCAAATTCTGTTTCTGAGGCAGCAGGGTATCCTACTTCTATCTCTTTAAACCCTATATCGACTAACATATCGAAAAACTCGAGTTTCTCCTCAACATTCATCGGTACAACAAGGCTCTGATTTCCGTCTCGCAGATCAACACTGCACCAGATCGGCGGTTTTTCTATCCTTGTTTTTCTGGTCCAATTCTGCGAAGTTTTATGTGGTGCAAAATCAGATGGCCTGTATTTATCTGTGTTTTTCATAATTCCCCCTAATAGATGGCAGCCCCACCATTCGGACTTAATATCTGTCCTGTTGTGAATTTGTCACTCGCTATATAGTAAACCGCTCGTGCGATATCAAAAGGTGTACCTCTATGACTAAGCGGCTGATCCTCTATAAAACTATCTATATCTTCATCTCGCAGTGTGCTGTTCATAGGGCTCTCAACAAGTCCTGGCGCAACACAGTTAACCGATATCCCAGAAGGGCCAACCTCTTTCGCGAGCGCTTTTGTAAATGCAATTAGTCCACCTTTTGATGCACTGTAAAGCACTTCTAGAGAACCGCCAACTATCCCCCAAATAGATGAGATATTAACTATACTGCCGCTTTTTCTCTCAATCATCGATGGCAACACTTCTTTAGTGCAGTAGATAGCACCTTTGAGGTTTGTATCGAAGATAAGCGAGTAGTCTTCGTCGGTAAAATCCTGAAACAGCGAGGTAATTGAAACGCCTGCGTTATTTATAAGGATGTCGATATCGCCAAAGCAGTACCGAACATTTGCAAAAAATGACGCTATGCTTTTAGTATCGGTAATATCAAGAGAGAGGGCGACACAGTTTTCATATCTGTTTGCAAACGCTTTTGCTTTATCCTTTGCCGAAAAATAGCTAATCGCTACATTATATCCTTTTTTCAGAAAAAGCTCCGCTGTTGCCTCTCCTATAGCACCGCTACCCCCAGTTATAACTGCAGTTTTCATCAAACCCCTCTTTTCTTATTTAATCAGTGGTATATCTAAAAATTATCAGTTGCATACATAATAGCTGAAACTGCCGCTAGCGGTGCAGTTTCGCACCTTAAAATCCGAGGACCGAGCGAGCAAGTTTTAATGCCTTTCGCCTTCGCTTTCTCTACCTCAACAACAGAAAATCCACCCTCTGGCCCTATCATTATAGAAACTGTTAAGAAACTATTTTCACCAAGCATCTTTTTAAGGTTTTTGGTGCTCTTCTCATAAAACATTATCGATAGATCATCGGCTTCCATCTCCGCTATCGCTTCCTCGAATGTTATTATCGGGCTCACTATTGGAATAAAGCTACGGCCTGACTGTTTCGCTGCTGCGAGCGCTATTTTGTTTAGCCGCTCGATTTTGCTGTCGGTATTTTTGCCGGTAGGGTTTGCAACACAGTTTTGCGAGATAACTGGAACTATCCTTTTAACACCAAGCTCGACCGCCTTTTGAACAACAAGCTCTAACTTGTCGCTTTTAGGGTAGCACTGGTATAGGGTTATATCTATGTTTGCTTCAGATTTTGAGGCTGTTTTGGTTAGAACCGTTAGATAAACACTACCATCTTCAATTTTTGTTATATTGCAGATATAATCGGTGCCGATACCATCACAAACAGTGACAGTTTCTCCGACTTTGCAACGGAGCGATCGGATAAGATGGTTTGCATCCTCACCACTTAAAACTATTTCATTTTCTATCTCACTGCTATAGAAAAATTTCGGCATATCTTATTAATTCTCCTTTTTATAGTTAAAATGTTTGCAGGGAGTTTTGGTGGGAGTTTTGGTGGGAGCTTTGGTTGGAGCTTTGGTTGGAACTTTGG
>CAYJGP010000053.1:4660-12381 GCA_964369435.1 uncultured Oscillospiraceae bacterium
CTTTGGTTGGAACTTTGGCGGGGCCCGCACAGGCGATTTTCAAATCGCCTTTAGGCAACTTCGTTGCCGCAAAACGCATAAAATGCGTTTGGTGCGGGCGGGTACAACCAAACCTAACCTTTGACTTAAACCCAAACCTAACCTTTGACTTAAACCCAAACCTAACCTTTGACTTAAGCCCAAACCTAACCTTTGACTTCAACCCAAACCTAACCCAAACCTAACCTAACCTTTGACTTCAACCCAAACCTAACCCAAACCTAACCTAACCTTAATGCTTATTTAAACTCAAAGTCTACTTTGGCTTAAACTTCAGCAAATGTATCCTGTCAATCCCAAAGCTAACTTAACCCTAAACCTCAATCGCACAGATTAATTAGCCTACACGAATATCGCCAACCTATACAGCTATCTTCTACTCGCCACCACAGCGCACCATCCACCCTGTTTTTGGACACTTTCTATCGTAAGTCCCGAAGCTTCAAGGGCCGAGACCGTTTCATCACAGCGCTCATCAATTATACCAGATGTAATAACAACTCCATTTTCTCCTAAAAGTTTATATAGGGTCGGCGCTAAAACAATTATAACGTCGGCAATAATATTCGCAGCTATAAGAGGGAAGCCTGTACCGATTTTTTCGATAACATTTTCATCTTCAAGTATATTTCCAACAATCCCCTCAAAGCAGTTTGATTTATCTATTCTTTTTATATTCTCGTTCGATGTTTTAATAGAAACAGGGTCGATATCAATACCGATAGCCGATTTTGCACCGAGCAGAAGTGCTGCCATAGCAAGAATTCCGCTGCCGCACCCTATATCTAAAAACCTCATATCATCTTGCACTCTTTTTTCAAGCTCTTTTAATACAAGCTGTGTCGTATGATGATCCCCAGTTCCAAAAGAAAGCTCTGGGTCTATTTCAATAACAACTTCACCATCTTGCTTTTTGTAATCCTCCCAGCTTGGCTTTATTACAAGCTTTTCGCCGAGTTTAAAAGTTTTAAAGTATTTTTTATAGTTGTTTTGAAAGTCTTCGTCTGCAACTTCATCGAAAGATAGCTTCAAGCTGCCAAACTCATCTGAGAGGGTTGTAAGATAGCTTTTTACAGCGGCAAGCGTCTCCGCTCCCTCAATCGTATCACTGAGATAGAAGGAGACAAAGCTCTCACCCTCGCGAAGTTCATCAAGCGTTTCGTCGAGGTAGTCCCAGTGTATCGGTCGCTCTTCTAAAAAGCTGTTGAAATCATTTGGATCTTCTATTTCAAATCCTGTTATACCAAAATCAGAAAGCATAGCTATTAGTGGGTCTATCATAGCGCTAACTGTTTCGATTTTTATTTTTTTCCAGATCATATTCTATTCCTCCGTATCTTTTCTAATTATACCTAAAATCTTTTTGTTTTAAAAGAGTTTTTACCTAAATAGATAAAATAATTATTGCAAACAACGAATATTTCCACTATAATTAAACAAAAACAAAAAAGGGAGATTAAAATGGAAAAAATATTTTCAGATAAACTACCAATGCCAGCAGGGCACTATAGCCACGGAGTTTTGCACAATGGATTTTTATTCGTTTCCGGACAGACAGGTTTCGACTATAGCACAAACAAAGTAGCCGATACCATAGCTGGTGAAGCAACAACTGCACTTAGCAATATGAAACTTATTATCGAAGCGGCAGGCGGAAAGATTGAAAATGTAACTAAGGTGACTATTTTTATTTCAAATATGGATTACTGGGAAGAAGTTAATGCCGCATATAAAGCATTTTTCGGTGACCACAAACCAGCAAGAGCTATCATTCCCTGTGGCAGTTTTGGCGACGAAGAGCACCTAGAGCTTGAGGCAATTGCCGCTATATAGCAACAAGGTTAAATGTTTTTTTGCTTTCATTAAAGAATTTATTTTAATTGAGCAATTCATAGATATTGTTTAAAAATATAAAGCGCCCCTTTTTATAGACCATTTCTATAAAAGAGGCGCTTTTTTTATTTAAATTTATTTAGAAACCGAAAACCACTATAATAACCGCACCCACACTCGATGGTTATTTATAAATCCATCCCATCTCTTCAAGGGTATCTTTTGTTTGTTGCGAAACCTCATCTAGGCAGTCTTCATCTATAACTTCAAGCCTGTAGACACCTGTCTGTGCAGGGTAGCTCTCAGCCACACCATCATGGGTAATCTCAAGCTTATCTCCTGTTTTTATCTCATCGAAAAGATTCTCATCAAGACTTTGATTAGAAACGATTATCGGCTGATCATCAACTATCACTAGCAGAGCATCATCTACTAGATAAGCAATACCCACAGACTCGCTGTATCTCGTTGTCATGCTAAAAAACAGCATTGCCGCTATAGAAAATAAAGCTACAATAATCGCTGCAATAATAATCTTCTTTTTCATCGCTTACCCCTCATTCATCTGTTGCGGAATCAGGGTCTGGCAAAGGCTCTATTGAAACAACTTCCCACTCAAACTCCTCTGGATTTATCCGCACCAAAACCAACATCTCTTTGGTTTCAAATTCTTTTGGTAGTTCTTTAGAATATTCAAGGTTGTTCTTTAGGAAAGCTGATTTAGTCGATATAATCGCTAGATAGATACTGCCATCACTTTTATAGCCATAGCTATATTCACCATCTACAAATTCAAATACTCTATTCACTGTATGCAGATTTTCATCGGTCTGATAAACATATAGCGTGTTCTCTGTCTGACCAAAAACAAATATATTGTCTGGGTAATAAACTAGATAATCAAAAGCATAAAACCCCTCGACACCAATGGTAGTTTCACCATTGCTAAAAACTCCGTTTTCAACAAAACAACGGGTTTTATAATCAAGATTATATAGCTCATTTAAGCTATCTTCAAGGGAATGCGAGTTGCTGCCGTCATCGGTTTCGCCATCCATATAGGCTATACCGTCCATAACTTCACCAGTCTCATCTTCTGTTACATCAAATAGATAGTTCTCAGCCGAATATCCGCCGAGCTCACCCGTATCACCATCATCTTGCAGCATATCAGCGCTGCGCTCCATCATCAAAAGATCACCGCTCTCAGAGCCTCCTTCGAGCACTGCATCGCTACCGGAATTTTGAGAGATATAGATAGCAACTGATGCAACTATAACAAGAAAAGATGCGGCGATATTTCGAGCATAGCCTAAAAACTTCTTATATCGGAGTTTTTTTATAACATTTTTTGGGGCAAGCTTATCTCTTGGCACAAACTCTAAAAGCTCTTCACAAAGCAGCTTTTCAACTCTGCTAAATTCGCTCATCAGAAATCTCCTCTCTTATTTTTAGAAGCGCGCGTCGCTGCTTCGTCCTCACTGTTGCATGGTTTATATTTAGGATATCGGCAATTTCCTCGCCTTTGTATCCATATATGTAGCTTAAAACTATAATCTGCCGGCTTATGGTATCGAGTTTACTTAATGCCGCTGCAATATCTGCACTTATACTCATATCATCAACGGTAAATCCACTATCAACATTTTCAGGGTCGGTTTTATAATAGCTTTTAATCACCCTGTTTATCTTCGCTTGCAGAATTGTCATAATCCACGCGGTAAATTTATCCTCGTCGCGAAGCCGCTTTATTCCACTGTACGCATCTGCAACTGCCGCCATAACTGCATCTTCAGCATCCTCGTTTGTTCGCAAAGAATACCGAGCGTAACTATATAGCTTTTTATAGATATTGCTATACAACATCTCAAAACTCTTATCATTGCCTTTTTTAGCTTCTTTGACAAGCCTTACTATCTCTTTTTCGTCCATAATTTCGCCTTTATATAATTATTGTGTTTGAATTATCGGTTTTTGTTTCAATAAAAAAAATATACCATAAAATTAATTTATCTTCAATCGGTTATAATATTGATAGCTAATTATTTTGTGATATACTATACCTAGAGGTGATTATTATGAATTTCGGATGCACAGGTATTACCCTAAAAACCGCAGACAACAGCCATGTTTTCGGCAGAACTTACGACTTTTTTGGCGATTTGAGCGGCAATACGGTCGGTTTCTACCCAAAAGGGCATGCTCTTTCGTTTTCAGGTCCTGATATCAAAGGTGATGAAATTGCTTTAAAATATGGGTTTATCGGAATGGCGATAGATAGCCTTAAAACCCCTATTTTAGTCGATGGAATAAATGAAAAAGGCCTTATTGGCGCACTATTAAACTTCCCAGACTACGGATCTTTTAAAAAACCAAAACTTGGCAAAACAAATATCCATCCCGCTTTTTTTGTTTCATATATCCTCTCACAGTTTAAAACAGTTAAAGAAATAGTTAAGATAATAAGCGAATTAAACCTAACTGATGAGTTAATTATGGGACATACAATGTCGGTACATTATCTATTTTACGATAAGAGTGGCGAGGCTGTTATAATCGAGCCCTCAAAAGATGGTATTGCAGTTTACCGAAACAGCATCGGAATTTTAGCAAACAGCCCTGAATACTCGTGGCATATAACCAACCTTCGAAACTACTCAAAGGTTGATAATCTCCCAAGTGGGAAAAGAAAGCTATCGAATATCGAGATTTCAGAGTTTGGATTAAATCAGGGCGGCGGATTTGGTCTGCCTGGTGGATACTCTTCACCTGCAAGATTTGTCCGCTGCGCTTTTTTGCGAGAGTATGCCAAAACTCCAAAAGATGAGAGCGAAGCGATAAATCTTGTTTTCTCGATTTTAAAATCGGTAGATATTCCGCTTGGAATAATCGCTGGGGATAATAAAGCTACCCATTTCGACACAACCCTCTGCACTACTGCCGCCTGTTGCGAGAGTCTTGTTTATTATTATAAAACCCATAAAAGCGGCAGACTTTGCGCATTAAGGCTTCGAAACCTCTTAAAAGAGCGGCTACCGATTAAGTTTGATCTACCAAAAGAAGAAGATATTTTATTCTTAGTTTAGTTAAATAGTATTTTATAACAAAAAAGCTCCGATGCTTTAAACATCGGAGTTTTTATTATGTTATGATTTTTCGAATCCATATCCCTTTTTTCACAAGGATAAGACCGAGTAGCGCTTTTATAAGGTCACAAAACAAAACTATAAGGTAAACTTGTGATATTGGAATATTCGTTGTTGTTACAAGAATAAACGCAACAGGTATGCTCACAATCCAAAGCGATACCGAATCAAAAATTATAGTTATAATCGTTCTGCCACCTGAGCGCAAGGTAAAGTAGCAACTTGCAGTGAAAGCGGAGAGCGGTAGATGCAAAGCCGCAACTAGAAGAAACTGTGTTGCAAGGGATTGGACTTCTGTTGTTGTATTGTATAATAGTGGGATAAATGGCGCGGCAATGGATTCCACAATAGCTATTGATGCGCTTAGCATTATCGATAAAAACATAAGTTTTCGAACATTGTCCCGCGCTTGCTCATTCTCACCAGCACCGAGAAGTTGACCTATGATTATCCCTATCGCATTTCCCATAGACAGCGAAGCAACATTAAAGAGGTTTACAACGGTGTTTGAGATATTAAATGCAGCAACTATAGATAGGCCGCGCATAGAGTATATTCCAAAAAGTGTTGAGATAGCGATAGACCAGATAATCTCATTTATAAATAGTGGTGATCCTTTTTTTGCAACAGATTTCACAAGGTCTAGCGGTATAGTTAACTTTTTAAATACCCCTTCAAAAAAGAAAAATTTCTTTTTGTTTCTCAAAACTGAAACCAGTATCACCAAAAATTCAACATATCTCGCTATAACAGTTGCAACCGCAGCACCTATTGCTCCAAGCTCGGGAAATCCAAAGTTTCCGAAAATTAAAAGGTAGTTTAATAGGGTGTTTGTTATAACCGCAATTATTCCAGCCTTCATCGGAAGCACTGTTTCACCTGCTTCACGCAAATAGCTCGCATAAACCTGCACCAGCGTAAATGGGATAAATCCAAGGGTCATTATCAATATATAATCGGTGCCAAATGCAAGGGTTTTAACAGGGTCTATTCCGCTATCACTCGCGCTCAAAAAAAGGCTTACGAGTGGAGTTTTGAAGAATAGGAATATCACAATACCAATAATAGCTACCGATACCGCTGATATAAGTTTTAGCCTGAATGTGTTTTTAAATCCTTCAATCTCGCCTTTGCCAAAAAACTGCGCACCAAATATGCCAACGCCTGCAATAATCCCAAAAATTGATAGGTAGAGAATAAATATTATCTGATTTGCAATGGCAACGCCTGACATCTCTTCAGTTCCCACCTGTCCAACCATCAGGTTATCGACAAGCGCTACAAAGTTCGTTATTACATTTTGAACTATTATTGGTAGAACTATAACTAAAACTCGGTGATAAAATGCTTTGTCGCCTATGTATTTTTTAATCATTAACTACTCCTATTCGAAGTTTCTTACTTACTCTATTTACCTTTAATTTCTCCGTCATTGAATTAGAATTATATCACAACGCTTTTTATTGTCAAGTTTGTACGATTAGTGCAGTGGCAATGGTTAATATTCTCTTTGAGATAGGGCACGGCAGGCAGGAAGCGACGATGAGGATGTGCGTGGTGGGGAGGCGGCGACGATTAGGATGTGCGTGGTGGGGAGGCGGCTTGCCCGCAGTGGCAAACCCAGACGGGTTTGCCGATGTCGCACTTTTGCGCGACAAAACGCATAGATGCGTTTACTGCGGGCGGGCGCCCTGCCACCTTTCAGAACAAACCACCCTAACTACTCGCAGTCATTCCCAGAACCACCCCAACTACTCTCAGTCACTTTCTTAAATCCTGCCATAACGCTAAAGCCCATCTAACTAAATTTACCTATACAACACAACCAGATATTAAATATTACTTCATCAAGCTATTGCTATTCGTATCTTCTACATTTAAGCAAAGTCTATTAAAGTCAATCTCAAGATTTTTTTGTTGCTAAAAGCAGAAAAGTGGCACGATAAAGACGCACCACTCTTCTAGTTTTTTTATGCTTTTTAAACACTTTATTTTTCTGCATATTTTTCATTATCTTTGTAGCTTCTTGTAAGTATTACGCCAAAAACAGTTTGAATGATAACAAGAGCTGCAAATATTGGGCTATAAATATCGAATATAGCCATAGGTGCTGTGAAATCTTGAGTTAGCACCAGTAGAATAACACTTGCCGCAAAGAGAACTACCGATAGTGCAAAGAATGTTTTGCGTTTGTTCGAGTATACAATCTCACTATCGCTTTGTATCCTCTCATTTTTATCGAGAACATTATCAACACCCTTGTTCCATCCAAGATAGAATGCCGCAAACACAAGTGTTAATGCTGTCATAATAAGATCAAACAAGCTCCAAGCTCTGCCAAGATCAACCTCACCCGATAGAGGAACGCCATTTTCGGTGATTATTACGCTACCAAGCGAGCTTCCATCGCCATACTCTATCCGAACATTAACATCTCCATCTGTTCCATCGAAAACATCTTTATTGACAGTGATAACGCCATCTTCAACCAGATACTGATCTGGATCTAATGCCTCATCGTTTACAAATACATCGGTCGGTATCTCATCTGGCCTGCCTGTCTCGATGTCAACATCTCCATCAGGTGTTACCGTAACTCCTGGATTTGGATTCGGAGTAGGAGTTGGCTCAGGCTCTGGAGTTGGCTCAGGCTCTGGAGTTGGTTCAGGCTCTGGAGTTGGTACAGGTTCCGGAGTTGGCTCT
>CAYJGP010000054.1:0-12304 GCA_964369435.1 uncultured Oscillospiraceae bacterium
GTATTTTGAGATAATGGGTTCATCTCATCTTCTAATAGGTGGCAGCGGCAGTGGCAGTATAACAAAGCTTGCAAATCAAGTTATAGTTAATTTAAATATTGCTGTTTTAGGTGAAGCACTTGTGCTTGCAACAAAAGCTGGTGCAGACCCTATGAAAGTTTATAAAGCTATAAGAGGAGGGCTTGCAGGTAGCGCTGTTATGGATGCAAAAGCTCCACTTATTTGTAAAAGACAGTTTGCACCAGGCGGAAAGATTAGCATAAACCATAAAGATATAAAAAATGTTCTATCAACAGCTCATGCAATAGATGTTCCAATGCCACTAACAGCACAGCTATTTGAAATTCAGCAAGCGCTTAAAGTCAAAGGACTAATGGACGAAGATCACTGTGGATATGTTAAATATTTTGAAGAACTTGCAGGAGTTCAAGTTCTAAGCAAGGAGGAGATATAGTGCGAGAAGTTGAAATAATCTCTGCAGAAGTTTTAAATACCTATCCCGCGTATAATATTGATGAGATAGACAGGGTGTTAAAAACAGAGCTTAGTAGTAATAAGAGCAAGGTAGTTGTACTCGATGATGACCCAACAGGTATTCAGACGGTACATGGGATATCGGTATATACCGACTGGAAATACGAAACTATAAAAGAAGCTTTTTTAAATCCCGATAGAATGTTTTTTATCCTAACAAATTCAAGAGGTTTTACCGTGCCGCAAACAACAGAAGTTCATCGTGATATTGCAAAAAGAGTTGTGATGGCAGCGGATGAGACGAAAACAGATTTTATTTTGATAAGCCGAGGGGATTCAACCCTTCGAGGACATTATCCACTCGAAACTGAAATGCTAAAGACAACGATTGAAGAGTCGAGTGATATAAAAATAGACGGTGAAATTATATTTCCATTTTTTGAGGAAGGGGGCCGGTATACAATAGATGATATCCATTATGTTAAAGAGGGAGAAAATCTTGTTCCTGCAGGGCTTACTGAATTTGCTAAAGATAAGAGCTTTGGATACAGTTCAAGTGATTTAACCGATTGGTGCGAAGAGAAAAGTGGTGGAAAAATTTGTGCGACAAATGTTGTGACAATATCGCTTACCGATCTTCGTGCAACAGACTATGAAAAGATAGAAAACCAACTTCTAGCAGTAAAAAACTATGGTAAGGTAGTTGTAAACAGTATAAGTTATACAGATGTTAAAGTTTTTATCACAGCGTTTTTCAGAGCAGTTGCAAAGGGGGCAAGGTTTATATTTAGATCTGCCGCAGCTGTTACTAAGGTAATAGGTGGCATACCAGATAAGCCACTGCTTACAACCGAAGAACTTGTGGATAAAAATGATAAAAACGGTGGAATAATTATTGTTGGCAGCCATGTTAAAAAGACAACAATGCAGCTAGAAAAACTGCATGACTGCAAACAACCACTCCAATTTATCTGCTTTGATCAGCATCTTGTGCTCAAAGATGGAGGCCTTGAAGGTGAAGTTACAAGAGTTGTAGAAGAAGCTAGTCGGGCGATATCTGACGGGATTAGTGTTGCTGTATATACAAGACGTGACAGACTTGATCTCGATACTAAAGATGCCGACAAACAGCTTGAAATAAGCGTTGCAATATCAGATGCGGTAACTAGTATTGTTGAAAAGATAACAGTTAAACCTCGATTTATCATAGCAAAAGGCGGGATAACTTCAAGCGATGTTGGAACTAAAGCTCTTGGAGTTCGCAAAGCACTAGTAATGGGTCAGATAAGACCAGGAATACCGGTATGGCAGACAGGGGAGGAGAGTAAGTTTCCAAATATGCCATATATCATCTTCCCGGGCAATGTCGGCACAGAAGAAACTTTACTTGAAGCAGTTGAAATTTTAATTAAAAAATAAAAGGGGTGTATTATGAGTATCTTTAAAAAACCAATAACTTGGCTATGTATAGCGCTTGCACTTATGTTAATTAGCAGTATCGGAGCTTCGGCAATTCAAACAGATTTTGGCGGTATTACCATCACCGATGTCAGCATTCCAATGCCTAATGGAGAAACCCTGCGTGTTCTTGTTCATAGACCAGATACAGCAACAGTTGATAATCCAGCACCAGCTGTTATAGTGAGTCATGGTTACCATGCAACGCTTGAAACTCAGGATATAACCTCTATTGAACTTGCAAGGCGAGGATTTGTTGTTTTCAATATGGATACATATAGCGCTGGCGAATCTTCGGGAACAACAATTGCATACGGTGCTTCAAGAAGCTACTATGGACTTGGTATGTTACAGCTAGTTGATTATGTACACGATAACATAAACTACATAGATCCCGAAAGAATAGGTATAACAGGCCATTCAACAGGCGGTAGAAATGTTGTCTTCACGCTTGATGCATACGGCAGAAACGAAAACGGACTTGAGTATGTTGGACAGCCAGCGGATGCAAGCAGCTACGAAACAAAGGTTTCATCAGCGCTTATACTTGCATATTTCCCTGAAGAATACCTAATAAACAACTTCCCATCTGATGTTAATATAGGTATAAACTTTGCAAAATACGATGAAGGTGCACCAAGTCAGATAACTCCTACCGAAGGATATATGATAGGTGATATGACCGTAGCTCCTGAGGCGAAGTTCTTTATTAACGGAACAAACCCTGATGAATTCACAATGAATATAGATGAGGGGATAGTTGCAGAAACAGGATTTAACGATGCGGTGCTCACAAATCTCGATGCGAATGAAAAGCTTGAGATCTCTAAGTATTACGGAGATATCGATAATGGTACGATGCGTGTTGTTTATAACCCTGATACATCTCATCAATGGCAATTTTTCTCAATAACAAACGCAACGATAACAAACCAATACTTTATGGATACTCTCGGAGCTCCAAACCCAATAGAGGCAACAGATCAGTTGTGGCTACTCAAAGAGATATTTAACGGAATAGGGCTTATCGGATTCTTTATGCTCTTAATCCCACTTGCACTTCTCCTTATGAAAACTCCTTTCTTTGAGAGTCTATCGGGCAAACCAGCATATCTAAAAGCTCCACCAAACAGCGGAAAAAGCAAAGCGATATTTGGAATAAGTCTTCTTCTATTAGCTGCAATTCCAGGACTTTCAGTAATGTTTGCATTCTCAGATCTTGCATACGGAACGATATTTACCGACGGTACAAGAAACAATTCAACAGCATTCTTACCACAACCTGGATTTAATGGTATAATAGTTTGGGCGGTATTAAATGCTATCATTGCGATTGCTATATTCGCAATAGGATACTACCTAAACGGCAAAAAAGAGGGAGATAATCCTGATAATTGGGGAATAAAGACCTCAGCAAAACAACTTGGCAAGAGCGCACTTCTCGCATTTATCGTTATGTCTGCTTCGTATATATGTGTTCTGCTAGCCGATATATTCTTCAAAACAGATTTCAGATTCTGGAGCTTCGCTGTTAAAGCAGCAAATGGATATAACTTAACACTCTGGATAAGATATCTACCATTTATGCTCTTCTTCTGGCTAATAACATCGTTTATGGTCAATGCAAGTGCAAAATTTGAAACAAAAAAACCTTGGCACAACACAGCACTCTGTATATTTGTAAATATTATAGGACTTGTAGCTGTCGTTGCTATCCAGTTTATAGTTTTATTCTCAACAGGAACACCTATGTGGCATCTAAATCGTGCTTGGGTTAATGTTTGCCTCATCATACCATTTATACCTATGATGGCTATCGGTACTGTTGTATTGAGAAAAGCTTACAACAATACAGGAAGTATCTATCTCGGCGGATTTATAATGGCATTTGTTTCAACAATAGTTACTGTTTCAACAGCGACAACAATTCTATTTGTTTAACGAAAAGGGGGAGAACTTATATGTATATCTGCTTATCACACATACTAAATACAAGGGATAGAGCATTTCCGGGCGCTCCTACTATGAGTATTAAACAGCATGAGATGATAGGAGAGGATGGTTCTCCTTGTAATACATATAAAATTGAGCTGTTTAACCATTTTGGAACTCATATCGATGCGCCAAACCATTTCAACCCAAACGGAAAACAACTATGGGAGCTTTCTATAGAACAGTTTATCGGAGAGAAACCAATTATTATCGATATAAAAAAAGGTGAAGGCGAAGGCGTTTTAGCGGAAGAGCTCTTGGCATATAGCGATGAGATCGAGAATGCAGATATGCTATTCATAAGAACAGGATTTGAAGCAATAAGGTATAGCGATAATAAATGCTACTCAGAACGAGGTCCGTATGTAAGTGCTGCAGCGGCAAAGCTTATTGTTCAAAAATGGTCGCACCTAAAAGCAATAGGGCTTGATTTTATCTCGCTATCATCTCCTCTAAATCTGCCTGAAGGGGTAAAAGCCCATCAGACAATGCTCGGAATGCAGGGAGACTCACCGGTACTTATAATAGAAGATGTGAAGATGGCAGATATTATAGGCGAAAAGCTTGAAGAGGTTATTGTTTCTCCTCTTTTAGTTGAAGGGATAGATAGTGCCCCTGTAACTATTATGGCGAGGATGAAAAAGTAAAGCTAAAAATAAATAAAGTTTAAATAAGATGCGAAAACCCGCACCTATCAAACAAGATAGAGTGCGGGTTTTGCATTGCTTAGCTTTTAAATTATTATCTCTTGACAATTAAAAACTGTTGCATTACAATATACCAGTGGTATATACCGCTGGTATATTGTATTTAGAAGGTGCAAAATGGATAATTACAGCAAAACAAGACTTAAAATACTAGAAATCGGGAAATTGGAGTTTTTAGAGCACGGATACAAGGATGCTTCACTTCGGCAGATTGTCGCAAAAGCAGGCTTTACTAAAGGTGCTTTTTACGGCTACTATAAAGATAAAGCTTCACTATTTTATGATCTAACAGACCCCGCTGCAAACGCTTTTTTAGAAAGCTTTAAAAACGCGCAGTCAGCATTTTTTGATTTAGTTGGAACGAATGAAACTTCAAATTCTATCTCACGCTCTACCCAGTTTCTATTTGATTTTGTAGATTATGTTTATGAACACTACGATGCTTTCAAGCTGATTTTATGCAAGAGTAACGGCACAAAAT
Organism: uncultured Oscillospiraceae bacterium; assembly: GCA_964369435.1. Lineage (GTDB taxonomy): Bacteria > Bacillota > Clostridia > Oscillospirales > Ruminococcaceae > CAYJGN01. The sequence goes on from CAYJGP010000054.1 coordinate 5,113, forward strand.
ACGAAAACTTTGTACACGATTTAGTGGATTTACAGGTCGATCAGACCTTGATATACCACAAAGAGCTGAAAGTGATAGGTAGAATAGAAGGTGAGATCGACAGAAATCTACTACATATACTAACATCTGCTTATTACGAAAGTCTTTTTGAGATTATTCGTCACGATATAAAAAGAATAGATGCTATAACCTACATCAAAAAAATCTCTGTTTTTTTCACAGCAGGATTTGAAACGCTCATCAAATATCTATAGAGGTGGGTAAAAAATTTAACCAATAAGTTAGTTCAAACTAATTCGAGGGTGGTAAAAAATACGCTTGCCGATGAAAACAAAATAATTTTTATTATCACCCATGATAACGAGCTAGTCTCAAAGATTTGTACAAGGACAATAACCATTAAAAATGGTAAAATTATTAATAATTAAGGAGAATTTAAAATGAACAAAACCAAAGAAAAAATCAATGTACGCGACATAATAACAATTGCAATATCCTATGTTATCATGTTTGTAATCTATGCGGTGATAGGAGTTCCGCTATCTGCAAGTGTGTATGGTCACCTATTTATCCTATCAATAAGCGCTTTATTATGGGGCTCGGTATTTATGTTTTTGTATACAAGAATAAACAAAAATGGCGTTTGTTTAACTCTCGGTGCTCTCATGGCACTCTCAAACTTGATAAATTTCTGGGCAATATCTGTTGTAATATTACTCGGTGCTATAGTCGCTGAAATCATATGGAGAGCGTTCGATAAGAAAAAATTTCAAACTATGGTAATCTGCTTTACAGTTCAGATTATATCGTGGTTTATAGGTATGGTTTTACCGCTAATCATTATGACCGATACATATGTAAACACATTTGTAGGATTTGAAGATATATACAGAGGCATGGCAGATATTATTATGGGTCCTATGCTTGCAGTCTACCTTGCTACAACTGTTGTAGGCTGTGTTGTAGGAGCATTTATCGGCAAAGCGGTGATGAAAAAACATTTTGTAAAAGCTGGTATTGTTTAATGTCGAACCTTATGGCAAATTTAGACCCGAGGATGAAAATTCTTATAGCCATTCTATTTATAACATCGGCCTACTACCTGCAAAACACTATCGCACTGCTCTATCTGTTTGCACTTATAAGCATATTGTATCTATTGCAAAAATTATATAAAAGTGCATTAAAAGTGGTCGTGGTATTTGCTATATTTGAGCTGTTAAAATATCTGATTTCGTTTTTATCAAATAGCGACATTTGTATCCCCGCCTCATATATGCTTTTCTTTTTGCAGAGAACATCAGTCGCATTTTTCATGCTAGGCTTTATAAGCAACAAGTTAAATATAAGCAAACTAATCTCATCTTTGTATAATATGAAAATACCTATGAGCATTGTGGTGGCACTTGCGGTGATTTTTCGTTTTGCGCCAACTGTTAAATCGGAATTTACCTCGATTAAAAACACAATGAAACTGCGCGGTGTTGGGATATCTGCAAAAAATATATTGCTACATCCTATTAGAACAGCGGAATATGCTTTTATTCCGCTGTTTATTCGAAGTATCAAAATCGCAGATGAAATATCGGTTTCAGCAATGACAAGAGGACTCGGACTGCAAAAGCAGCGCTCATGCTATCAGCCTGTCCGACTAAAGTTATCGGATCTGTGCATAGCTTTAATTACTATCCTAACATTGATACCTGCGTTTTTTGCGTTTAATGAAATACTCGGGGGTGCTATATGATTGGTATTCGCAATGTGACTTTTAAATATAACGGAGCAGATGAAAATACAATTGAAAACTTAAACTTTACTGTTAAAAAAGGCGAATTTATCGTTCTCGTTGGAGCTTCAGGATGTGGCAAAACCACGCTCACAAGGCTTATAAACAAACTTATACCTGAGTTCTACGAGGGTGAGTTTAGTGGCAGAGTGACGATAGATGGTGACAGTTTAACAGATGTGGAAATTGATAGTTTAGCGGGTATTGTTGGTTCTGTCTTTCAAGATCCTCGCTCACAGTTTTTCGCAACGGAAACTTCAGCTGAAATCGCTTTTTCTTGTGAGAATTTAAATTTACACTCAGATGAAATAAGAAAACGCGTCGATAATGCCGTAGGTGAATTTAATCTTAATCACCTGATGGGAAGGGGCATATTCAACCTATCGAGCGGTGAAAAACAGAGTATCGCTATCGCCTCAGTCTGCACTCTTCGCCCGAAAATTTTAGTTTTAGATGAGCCGTCTGCGAATTTAGATATCGCGGCCGTTTATAATCTTCGCAAAACGCTAAAGCTTTTAAAAGAGCAAGGTGTTACGATAATTATATCTGAGCATCGTTTAAACTATCTAGCTGGGATTTCAGATAGAGTTTTGATATTTCAGTCAGGACAGATTATAAGTGAATTTACTAGCGATGAATTTTATAAAATGACAAACAGCCAAGTAAATGATATGGGATTGCGCTCACTCGATATGCAGAAAATAAAAGTGCCTGAAAAGGATGTTGAAAACAATAAAAATTCAGTAACACTTAAAAATTTATCGTTTTTTTATAATAAAGAAACCCCGATACTAAAAAGTGTCAACCTAGATATAAAAGAGGGTAGCGTTGTAGGTTTAATTGGTAAAAATGGCGCTGGTAAAAGCACACTTATGGATATAATTTGCGGTTTGCGGAAACAAAAAGGCGGAGAAGTGCGCTTTAACAGTCAAAAAACCACAGCAAACATGCGAAGTGAACAAAGCTACCTTGTTATGCAAAACAGCGATTGTCAGCTATTCACCGAGAGCGTTTCAAAAGAATTGTGTTTGGGCAAGAAAACTACTACATCAGAGCAGCAAAGTGCAAATAAAATTCTTGAGGATTTAAACCTTAACAGTTTGCTGCAAAGGCATCCGGCTTCTCTTTCAGGTGGGCAAAAACAGCGGCTTACGGTTGCCTTATCACACTTTAAAAACACCGAAATCATCTGCATGGATGAGCCGACGAGTGGGCTTGATTACGATAATATGATGAGGGTTTCTGCTTTTATAGAAAACCTATCAAAAGACGGACAGACATTTCTAGTAGCATCGCACGATTTTGAATTTTTAGTGTCTACTTGCACAGACATTTGCTTTCTAAATGATGGTGCTGTTCAAAATTACTTCAAACTAGATAGAGATACTACCCCTCTGCTACTAAATCTTTTGTCGGATTAGGATTTTATAGGGAGAAAAATATAGCTACAAATGTTGTTTAACACCTAATTGCAAAGACTGCTCCTTTATCGTTTTAGCAGAGTGTACAATCAAATTTAGATAATGAAATCACTGCAATTATTTTAGTTAGTGCTAAACCATGATTAGTGGCAAGAGCACCAAACTTGTCATTTAAGTTTTGATATTTTTTATTGGAAAATCATTGCAAAAATCATTGTATGAATTCATCTGAGCTCTCCATATGTTAATTAATTTCTTCTACGTCTGAATTTTTCAAATTAATATCTAAATAACATTTTATTTGCTTATCGATATCAATTACTCGTACAAGAGAAATTGCAACCATTAAATCGATAATCGAAACACGACCCATTATTAGCATGCTAATAGATGCTCAGTAGATGTTATAGGTAGCATAAAACCTAAACCAATTTCGTGCCTAATATCGCGTTATTCCTCTTGCGTTGTTTTTATAAATCTAAAAAAGCCAGCTTTAAAGCGGGTTTTTAAAAATGCAAAATTGCGATTAGCTTAAACTAACTAAAATTATATATGTTTATAACTTATTTGTCAATTTTCGCTCTATTAAGGGTAATTTTTAATTTTTCGTGGTATAGCGAAATCTATATTTTCAAGCTTGGGTGCATTTAAATGTCTTGGATAGCAAATTCAACAAAGGATAACTTTATTTAGCGATATAATAAGAAGTCGCTAGGTAATTTTATATCACTTCGAATACTACCAACATACATATAGAATTATTCTGACGTCATTTTACATATTATTTACCAAAGAAGACTTAAGAAATCAGTACAGCGTTTGAAAAGATAGCTTTATTGCAACTTTGTTTATAATAAATTCACTATTACCTCTTCATCTTTTTTAGAGAGACATCTTATTTAATACAAAAGAAACCGCTCTTCGAGTTTAGCTTAAACGCTAAATCTGAAGGGCGGTTTAATATTGCGCATTATTTAGTTTAAAAAATTTAACTATAATGAATTTCGATTAATACCTACTTTATACTTCGAAGTCTGATGATAGATTCAACTGTCAGTGCAAGATCGCTTTTTGCACGCTCCTTTGCCTCTTTGTAGGGAACTGCAACCCTGTTAATACTCACAATCGCAGAAACTCCTATCTCATACGCGCTCTCAATATTATCGCCGATATCACCAACCACAGCAATTAGTGGTACACCGAGCTCTTTTGCTCTTTTAGCTACGCCGATTACAACTTTTCCGCGAAGTGACTGACCATCGATTTTTCCTTCTCCAGTAAAGATTATATCAACATCTTTAGCATTTTTTTCAAACTGCACAGTGTCAAGAACAACATCAATTCCCATCCGAAGTTTTGAGCCAAGAAAAGCAACGGCACCACCACCCATACCACCTGCAGCACCACTACCGGGTATGTTTAATATATCTATTCCAATATCCCTTGACACAACACACGTAAGGTGCGCAAGGCCTTTATCGAGATTTTTAACATCCTTTGGTGTCGCTCCTTTTTGTGGACCAAAAACAGCTGATGCGCCGTTTTCACCGCACAGCGGATTGTCTATATCACAGATAGTTATTAATTCACAGCCATTTATAAACTCTTTTGTCTGACTATTGTCTATTTTTTCAATATCGATAAGTGTATCTCCTACAGGGACAAACTCTTCGCCGTTTTTATTAATAAACTTTGTTCCGAGTGCTGCCCAAGCGCCGCAGCCACCATCGTTTGTTGAGCTGCCGCCCAGTGCTAATAAAATTTTCTTAGCTCCGGATTCAATAGCTTTTGCAATAAGTTCTCCAACTCCATATGTAGTTGTCTGACCCGCCTGTTTGTTATCACCAACCAAAGGTAGGCCAGCTGCTGCAGCCATTTCGATTACAGCAACACTGTCCTTTAACATCCCATAAAAACTTTCGGTCTTTTCAAAATAAGGGCCTGCAACAGCTGTGAATATTTTCTCTCCACCAACCGCTTCGATAAACGAATCAACACTACCTTCGCCACCATCAGCAACAGGTATTTTAATTATTTGTGAATCTGGTTCTAGTTTTAAAATACTGCTCTCCATTATATCGCAAATTTCACTAGAAGACATCGTTCCTTTAAACGAGTCAGGTATTAAAATATATTTTTTCATCAAATCAACCCCTTAGTTGTTTACTTATAATTATAAATTGAATAGGGCTAAATTCAACTGTTATGAATAACAGAATAATTAAGTTTTTTTCCGTGTGCAAAACAATGTGGTAGCTCAGAAAACAAATGATAATATACTATGAATAAATTTTATAAAAATACACACAGAAAATAGTTGTTGATTGCAAACAGGGTTATTTTCGAGTAGCGTTATTAGTTTGGATTTTACCATATATAATACTTGAAATTATCATGCTGTAGGTGCATTTTTTATAGATAGGCATAAAAAATTAAAATCTAACACATCTAGTATTGAATTCAGCAATCCTAATGTAGTGGGGGTTGTGCGTAGTGCTGTTACTGTTAATGTCGATACCATAGCATAGTTATAGAATTTTCGATAGAGTTAATATATTGATAAGTGACAGTGTAATTAATAAACAAAAAAACTTGTAACATAAAGTTTTTCATCTTATGGTGCAAGTTTTTTGATAGTTTAATCAGCTATAAGATTATGTAGTTATTGCAGTAAGACCGAATACGATTCTATTATTTCACTCATCATTATAATTGTATCATTTACTCTATTGAATTTATTTTCAAGGGTCTGCGGTAAGTAAAATGAAAATCCAAAATTATCACCATAAAACCTAGTTTTTGTAATATAAAGTTTATCTTCTTCAAAAAATATAGTAGAGCCATAATTGGCATTTAAACGAATATCTAATAACTTTATCATCATTTCATTTGTCAAAAAATGTGTATCCGTATTTTTTGTTATAACATGAAATTTTTTATTAAACTCAAGCTCTAAGTCGCTTCCTTTATGACCGGCATCTTTAATCTTTCGCATCAAACTTTTAATTATGCCAACTTTCTGTGCTTTTAGTGCAATAGTCACTGGCTTTTCTACTGAAAATTTATTTTGAAGTATTATTAATATACCTGAAAATGCCACTTCTGTACCTGATGAGCCTGTTTGTGAGTTTTCAACAGAAGAAGTACGTATTTCAATTTGTCCAGCATTAAACGGAATGCCATTTTTGTAGCCTGTGATCAAATCTGGATTTTTTATACGACCTGTGCATCTAAAATATTTTGGAATAGCAGATGAGTGATCTATTGCAACACTTTGATCTTGGTAGTAGTTTACAGACTGAAAGTGCTGTTCTAACAAAACCGGAACAACCTCGGTTTTAAATCTATCATTCAACGCGTCTTCCTTATTTTTATCCTTAAAAAGCTGGGCAGGAAGAAGTTTTTTCCAAGATTTAGGCTGCTTTGCTTCAATTTCATCATGCATTACTTGAAGTTCTAGCATTATGCTTTTGATGCTTTCTGGTATATTTTTAGCGGCCCAGTTTTTATCTTCAACATAATTATTCGCTTTTTTATTTTTTTTCATAATAAACTCCTACTCGTTATCCTTAACCATTATTCAAATATAACATACTTAATAATCAATGTAAATATATTTTGTGAATAATGTCAATTAAATCATAAACATAATAGTAATATAAAATAAAACTTAAGATACATAAAAACACCTGAGACCACAGTGCCTTGAAAACAAAAATAGAGCCAGCTTTTTGAATTAAGCTATATTATATATGTAAGGACTTTGCAGCCATGCGCTTATCCCAAAGCTCGCTGTAAATACCTTTGTTCGTAAGCAAAGTTTTTTGATTTCCCTGTTGTGCAATTTCACCGTCGTTTACAACAATAATGTTCTCGGCGCGTTTTATGTTTGATATCTTGTGGGAAATAACAATTAATGTTTTCTCGCTTACAAGTTCGTTTATAGCCTCTTGGATATATCGCTCGTTGTCGAGGTCAACAGATG
>CAYJGP010000055.1:0-6184 GCA_964369435.1 uncultured Oscillospiraceae bacterium
AGAGATTTGTTTTGATAAACTTTCCAATCTCATACCCGGACATCGGTTGCAGCTGCAATAGTCCTAAAATTACAAATTCCATATGAACTCCTAAAAAAATACATTAAAAATATTTTATCACACTTATAAACACAAGTCAATAATACAAGTAAATATAAAGGTTATTTTAATTTATAGTATCTTTGATAATAATAAACTTTCAAAACCAAGTAGAAAACTTAGGTATAACTGAAATAATTACTATTAGACTTTTAATTTAACCCTCATTTGTTTTGTTTTTTAGAAGAAAAATTGAGATCATTTTTGCGGCATAGACAAGACTATTAATCTCCTTTTCGCTCCAAATCCTTGTTTTGGTGCAATCATCAAGGCCTAAAAAAAGCTGTACAGTATCTTTTTCTCGAACTTGTGCATGCAAAAATGACTTAATACCTTGATCATACATAAGCTTATAGGCGCCATCAGCTTCAAGCACAGATAGGTCATTGCTGAAAACAGTTCCGTTTTTATCCGCAGTATTTAAAAAATCATCGAGTATTTCAGCAGTTAGATTTTGAAGATTATCAATCTCAGGTGTGATGTTTTCCTCGACCCATTCATAGGTGTTTGAGTAGGTTTTGCCATTATTAAACGACTCGAAAATATAACATCTATCAGAATTTGTCCTTTTACCGATATACTTTAATACTGTATTAATAGATGAACTAAGTTCCTTTGTTTCATACATAAGGTTAAAAACAGTCGAAACAAGCTCGGAATCAAAGTATGAATTTGCAATTCTGTCTGCATTTTCAAGTTTTGTTCTGTTTTTCATAGTACCATCGAGAAAACTTTCGTTATAAAAAGTGTACCTATCTTTTCCAGATAGCTTTGACTGGTAGAGCGCTTTGTCAGCAGCTTTATATAGCTCTTCAAAAGTTTCGCCATCTTTTGGAAAAGAAGAAATACCGATACTGCCTGAAATCTTATAGTCACCATTTTCGCCAGAATAACTATTTTGAAAAGCTTTAGCTATACTTTTTGCTTTGCTTTCAATTATTTTGTTATTTGTTACATTTTGCAAAAATACAATAAATTCATCTCCGCCGATACGACCGATGATATCATTAGTTCTAAAGTGGCTGCGCAGATTACTCGCAACATCACTCAAAACTAAATCACCAAAATGGTGTCCGAGGTTATCGTTTATAGCTTTGAAGTTATCAATATCTACAATAAATAAAGCATGAACTCCACTTGGCTCGTTATTTATGGTTTCTACAATAATATTTTCAGATGTAACTTTGTTATAACAGTTAGTTAAAAGATCTGTTTTTGAGCGCATTTCATAAGACTTTTGTTCATTTATGTCAAATGCTTTTCCTATTGCAAAATGAGAATTGTTTTCATCATCAAATATAATTTGGTAATTAATTCTATAGTAACGCACAAGACCACTCTGTTGTACTAGCCTAATATCAATTGGTTTGATGATGCCATTTAGAATATTATTACAAAGCTCGATAAAAAGATTGGTATCCTCGCTGTAAACCCTACCGATTTCAACTATCATTTCAGGATCAAATGCCTGAAGGTTTGAAAGAGAAAAATCAGCCATTCCTTTGCCTTGAAACTGCACTTCTTTATTCTTAATATCAAATATAAATATAAGTTCATCTGAAAGTTGTGCTATAGTATCAAATAGCTGTTTGTCTGAAATTTTATCGATTATACGCTCTTCATTTCTTGTATTATCAGCTGGCAGGTTATGAGCACTCTCAATATGATGCAAAAAATATGCGAAAACCTGATTGCCAAATTCGTCCTTACTATCAATAGCGACAAGCTTTGCCCTACATGGCAACTTCTCTTCATTCATGCTGTAATGCAACCAATCGAATTCAATAGACTTATTTTCTAATGCTTCTTTCATTTTAAGAGAATATAACTGGGCACTCGACTCGCCATTAACTTGGCACTGTGGCGAAATTGAGGAAATATTATAGTAACTATCTTTTTTATCATCAATTTCAAATAAAGAAAGTGCATATTCATTAAAATATAAAATTTCAGCCTCATCGTTTAAAAAAACCACAGGCATAGGAGTTATATCAAGAATAGAGTTTGCTATATCATTTTCAATTTTTATATAAGGTCTAGTATTGTTGTTCATAACGATATCCTCTACTACAAATTACTAACAGATTGGAAAAACAACTTATTATCTCCTAAATTTTAACATCTAATAGATATAATTAATTGAAATAACTCAATCTGACATTCTGTTTAATTGATGTGCTCGCATCAATTATTAAGTATATTACGATATATTATACTATATAACAAAAAAATATGCAACTAAAACATTTGTTACAAACAAGTGTTATTTTGTTACATATAATTAATATTTCTTTAATATAATAAAAAGCTGTTACCTAAATAACAGCTTTTTTGAATAATTATTTCTTCTTTTTTCTTTTGATAAATTTAGAATCTTTATTAAATCCAGCTCGCTTACCTTTTTTGGCAAACTTTGAAGGTTTTCTGTCTTTGTTTTCAGAATGATGAAAACTTGCTTTAACAGGTCTTCCGCATATCTTTATACCGCGAAGCTCAAAGACAATATCATCTATCATGCTCTCAGGGACAGCGACAAGCGAATCATTTTCATCAATCACAATCTTCCCAAGCATACGCCCATCAATACCTGTTTTCTCGGTTATTGCACCGACAATATGATTTGTTCTACATCTTGATGATGATCCGATATCTAGGTGGATATTTTTAAATCTTCCACCAACATCTTCACGGAACTTCGAGCTCTTGTTTTTAAACCGTTCAGGTTTGCTTGCTTGTGTTGGTATATCCTCAATAGCTCGTGCTTTAGCTTTAAATGCTATTGAAGCTATCGCAACTGCAATCTTCTCAGCACTATAACCTTGCTCAAGTAGAGTTTTAACCAGATGAATATTAGTAGCAGATCCTACCTCTTCTTTTGTAAGGCGCTTTAGAACTTTATTCAAGTTCCCTTCTGAATCTTTTTTCGAAATGCTCTCAACTGTTGGAACAGCCATCTCGTTAATGTCGCATTTAAGTTTTCTCGACATCGCTCGAAGAATTGCTGTTTCCTTATTTCCACAACAGATAGTTACAGCAACACCGCTTTTACCAGCTCTTCCGGTTCTACCTATTCTGTGAACATAGTAATCGTCCATCTTTGGGATATCAAAGTTTATTACATAGTCGATATCGCTAACATCAATTCCTCTTGCCGCAACATCAGTAGCTATTAATATACTTGTTTTACCACTCTTAAAGTCACCCATAACTTTAGTTCGCTGACGCTGCTTTAGGTCTCCGTGGATACCACATGCAGAAAAACCAGCTGCGTTTAAGATATCAGCAAGCTCATCGACCATACTCTTTGTGTTTGAAAAAACAATAGCTCGCTTTGGTTTATAAAAGTATGCTAGTAGTTTTAAAGAATTTATCTTGTGTTGTTTCGGAACGTTAATGAAAAGCTGAGTTATCTCACCGATAGTTGCATTATCTGTAACAAGATTTACCTTTTTCGGATTTGTTAGGTAACTGTTTGCGATTTCAACTATCGCTTTTGGTACAGTTGCGGAAAACATAAGTGTTTGACGCTCTTCTGGAGTATCTTTTAATATCTCCTCAATATCTTCACGAAATCCCATATTTAGCATTTCATCAGCTTCGTCTAAAACAATAATTTTAAGCTTATTAAGCTTTAAACTTCCTCTGTTTATATGGTCAATCAACCTTCCGGGAGTACCGATAACGACGTTTGCCGTTTTAAGCGCTCTAAACTGAGGGCTATAGTCAGCACCACCATAAATATCAGCTGTTTTTATATATGGCATAAATTTTGTGATTTTGTGTATCTCTTCTGTACACTGCTGTGCAAGTTCTCTTGTTGGAGATAAGATTAATACCTGTACCCCGCTCACATCTTTATCTACAAGTGAAACTGCAGGTATCGCAAATGCAAGGGTCTTTCCTGTTCCTGTTCTTGACTGTGCTAAAATATCATTTCCTTCAAGTATAATAGGAATTGTCTTTGATTGTACCTTTGTAGCCTCTGAAAAGCCTAGTGCGTCAATTGCCTTAATTATCTCTTTTTTTAATGATAAGTCTTTAAATGTTGTGCTCATATTTCTCCTTATTTTTTTGCTTAAAAAAAGATGGATGCATGCGTATCCATCTAAACAATACTTTATTACTTTTACAGTATAACATACAAAATAAAATTAAACAAGCATTTTCTCCAATAAATACAACTAAATATTAGTATATTTTCACAATTTTTTTATCTACATTTATATAAAGAAAAGACGACCTTAAAAACAGTCGTCTTTTCTTTGTTAAATTAGCTATTTGAATCTTTATCGTCAAACACGTCTCCGCACTCAGGACAGAATTTTGGTGGGGTTTTAGGATCTGCTGGTTCCCATCCGCACTTATCACATTTATATAGAAGTGCTTCTTCTGGCTTCTTGCCTCCACACTGAGGGCAGAATTTACCTTTATTAGTAGCACCACAGCTGCAAGCCCAACCGCTTGGCTCTTCCGGTTTTTTATTTCCGCATTCATTGCAGAAGTTTCCAGTGTTTCCACCTTTACCACAACTGCAGCTCCATCCATTAGCAGCTAAAGGAGGTGCTGCCGGGGTCTGAGGCGCTGTCGGATTTTGGCCAGCTTGACCTTGCATACCAAAACCACCATTAGGTGCACCACCAGCTTGAGGAGGCATTCCGCCACGTTGCTGTTGTCCCATCTGGAAAAGGTTATTTGGATTCATTCCACCGGCATTGTTTGCCATATTCATACCTGCAAACGCCATAAAAGCTCCCTGACCTTCGTTTGAAGCGGCACTTTGCATAGCTTCTGCTTGTGCCCCAACAAGATGAGCCGCAGCCATTGTTGGATTTCTGAAGGTTGCATTTCTCTGAAGCTCTTTTATCATATCTTCATCTTCTTCAGATGCTTTTACAGACGATACTCCGAATGAATGAATTTTAAGTCCGCGAAGCTCTCCCCATTTATTTGAGAGCACTTCATTTAATGCATCAGCGATTTCCATAGTATGACCTGGAAGCGCACTATAGCGAATACCCATAGCTGAAATTTTCGCAAAAGCTGGGTTTAGAGCAGTTAAAAGCTCACTTTTCAGCTGACCATCAATCTCGCTTCTTAAATAATCATCTGTGATGTTTCCACAAACATTTGTATAGAAAAGCATAGGGTCTACGATTTTATATGAATACTCACCGTGACATCTGATATCGATATCAATATCAAGACCTATATTTGTATCAACTACACGGAAAGGAACAGCACTTGGTGTGCCGTATTTGTTGCCGATAATCTCTTTAGTATTAAAGTAATAAACTCTCTGGTCTTTACCAGCTTGACCGCCAAATGTGAACCTTGAACCGATATTTTTAAAACTATCAATAATACCTTTACCAAGTCCACCATAGAAAATACTAGGTTCAGTTGAACTATCGTATGTAAATTCCCCAGGATCCGCACATAGCTCAACAATTTTGCCGTTATCGACAATTATCATACACTGTCCATCGGCAACAGCTATAACAGAGCCGTTTGTAATGATATTTTCTTCACCCTTAGTATTTGAGCTTCGATCACTTGATCTTTTCTGCCCTTTTGTTGCAAGGCAATCAGTCGAAATAGAATCACAGTAGATAAATTCTCTCCATTGATCTGCTAAAACTCCGCCGACCGAGCCTGTTAATGCTTTAATAAGTCCCATAGAAATCCTCCTAAAATAATAGATTCTTCCAAATTACACAGATAAAGTTAGCATAATTTATATTGTATATTATTTTACCATTAAAAGTAAGTTTTGCATATGTGCCAAAAGGCACATATTAAACCCATAAACAATTAATTATAATAGCAATATAAACAAAAAATAAAGGGGGAATCGTCTTGAAAAGCAATAGAGTACGTGATAAAGGGTTTATGCTTGCCTATATAGTTAATTTTTTGTTTTGCAGCGGATGGGGGCTCTCCGCTCTTTTTCTTTACCTAATTCATCGGTTTTTTAATATCCCTGAAATATTTTGGCAAGTTTCAATAGCTATATGGTTTTTATATCCCCTTATCAACACGCTAGTACTTACAATGCTAATACGAGGTAGTGAGAGTGCTGAAAATA
>CAYJGP010000055.1:6194-6566 GCA_964369435.1 uncultured Oscillospiraceae bacterium
GCTCAACTGAAAATTATTTGAAAAATATTAAAAAATAAATACTATTTCATTAAACAAAGAGAGCAGGAGTACCCTCCCGCTCTCTTCGCCAAAGTCAAACGTCCTATATGACATGAAATATTTCAAAATAAAACTAACTCTTGCTCAAAATCACATTTCTATCTTTACCAAATTACTATTAAAATCTTACATAAAACAATTTGATTATTATTTATTCACTTATCAGATTAAGCTTATCTAATATGTAGGAGTAAGTGATTCAACTATAGAAACAACATCTGCATCTTCAAATGATATTTCCCCTTTCGGTGCTTGATAACGTAAAATTAGCTTAAACTGATAATCACCAACAGCTCCCGCCACCGAATATAT
>CAYJGP010000055.1:6576-12104 GCA_964369435.1 uncultured Oscillospiraceae bacterium
CGCTATTATCTGATTTAAACCCATTATATGTGACTTCCCCTATCGTTACAGGATCTATATCTTCAGCGTCGTCATATAAACCTCTATCGTTTAACGCATCATGATCTGCATCGTAGATAAAAATTGAGATTGATGGATGATTTAGCATTGATATATCATTTGAAGCTTCTTTATACAGAACAACCGAATCGGTCATCACATTACCCTCTTCACCATTGATAGTAAACGGAACTACCAACCAATTTTCAGGAACTAATACATCAAATTCACCTATTGAATGAACTGTACTGCTCATAACCTCATCTCCTCCGCCATCGCCTGTTGCATCATCATTTGAAGAATCACTACCACACCCTGAAACTACTAATAAAAATGAAAATAGGAAAACTAATAAAATAACTTTCTTCATAAAAACACCTCCATAAATTTCATAAGTAAATTATAGAATAAATGTTAGTGTATTAGAATGTGCCAAACGGCACATTTATTAAACAAAATAAAAAACGAAAGCAAAAAAGCTTTCGTTTTACTTAACTATTTAGGCCCATGGATTCTCACTAGTGGGTCTTTCTATATCTGCAAATATGAGATAATCCCAGATAAACCACTGAAGAGAAGATGCTTTGTAGCGAAGTTTAACGCCACGTGCGCTATTCGCACCACCTGACTTTAAGAACAATCGCATAAAACCTTCGCCGACGATTATTTCATTCACTTCCGGCTCATATACAGAAACAGTGTATGGTATGGTGGGTTTATAGTTATTTTCAGCTGTAGCACCATCGAAATACGACTCGATAAGATACGGAAAAATTCTCAACCGCTCGCCAATATACTCTATTTCATATTCATCGACCGGACGCGGTCCTCTTAAATAATTGAGCATCTCAATGCAGTTTTCTTTATTTGTGTTAAAACTGCTTAAAACCGCAATAACATCTGCAGCGATTTTGCTTGGATCATTGAAATCGTCGCATATCATTTTAAGCTCGTTTAAGTCTTCAGGAAGTTTTTCAAACACTACTGAAGTTTTCTTTGCGTTATAAGCTGTGTCAGTATTTTTATTGAAGTTTGATGAATCTGTTTTAGTAGGCATATAAATCACCTCTCGAAAGAATTCTTAACTAACTGCTATATAAGTATTATACAATAAAATAATTTATTATGCAATTGTTCATCATAAATTACCAAACAAAATATGCATCTCGCAATCTACTCTTTAAGTTTCAAAAGACGATAAATCTCAATTTTCTGACTTTTACCTTTAAGTTCAATATCATCTCCAAGTGAGACAGCGTCAACTTTATCTGAAATCGATTCAACAAAATTTTTAGTAGCTAAAATAGTGCCGGGTTTCGCATTAGACTCAAGCCTTGCTGTAACATTAACCGTGTCGCCAATAGCGGTATAATCCATTCTGTCTACCGAGCCGAAGTTGCCAACTATACAAGGACCATAATTTATGCCGATGCCTATTTTAATACGACGACCGAACCTTGCCATAAATTTGTCTTCAAGCTCTTTTGAGCGAACAATTATATCGAATGCTGTAACAGCCGCTTTATATTGGAAATTTGAAGTTTTGAGTGGTGCACCCCAAAATGCCATAATACTATCACCCATAAATTTATCAATAGTACCGCCTGTTTTTAATACAGATTCGCTCATCATCGTCAAGTATTCATTTAAAACTTCGGCAACTTCAGCTGGGCTTAACTCTTCAGATAACGAGGTAAATCCCCTGATATCTGCAAAAAGAACAACAATATCAGTGAGTTTGCCGCCGAGTTTACTACTGGCATCTTCATCGTTTAGAAGTTCCGTTACGACATCTGGTGCTAAAAACCTCTTGAACGTTGATGTTATCCTTCTCTTTTCAATCAATGAGCCTAAATAGTTTATTATTATCGATAGCGAATAACAGATTAATGCAGACAAAAGAAAATATGAAATATGCATTACATAGCCAAGTTCAAATAGTAAAAGACAGCCAAAAAACCACAGCGCAGATACTGCAATAAAAAATATTGTAGCATGTGAAAACTTTCTATCATATAGTAAAAACGACATTGTAAATGTTAAAGCAAAAAGCAAAATCCACTGAAAATCGCTATCTATTTCGTCTTTTAAGTCCCCATTTAGCAGTGCTGCTATTGCGTTTGCTTGGTATTCAACTCCAAACATTTTGCTTGCATGATCTATAGCTGTGAAATATTCATCGCTCATACCGATAGTATATGGACCAATAAGAACTATTTTATCTGCAAAAATATCTGGGTCGAGCTTTCCTTCAATCAAGTCGACAATTGAATATCCATCACTATATGAGCCAGGGTATGAGCTGTATTTTAAATACCAGAAACCATCGCTATCGGTAACTGGAACCGATAAATCATCAGCACCGATACTCTTCATATATTCATTGTATATCACTTGATTAAATGAAGGGTACTTATCACCATTTGGCAGAGTTACCTCCCAAATAGCGTGTCTTAAAATTCCGTCATTATCAAGCATTGCGTTAATATGTCCCGAAACAGAAACCTCTGCAAGTGCCAAAAATGGTTCCTCAAAAGAACTAACTGCATTTTCATCCATATAAAATCCGCCATCTGGTAGCATAACAAGTTTGCTCTCAAAGGTGATGTTTGACGCAGTAACGACATTTCCGCCTTCCCGCACTATATCTACAAGTTGTTTATCTGCATCGCTATTATCAGTAGTAGTATATAACGTATCAATTCCAATAACTGCCGGTTTTTTATCGGGATTTGAATTTAAAACCTCTATAGCATCTGCCATAATATCGCGCGGCCATGGCATCGAATCATAAGCCGCAATAGCTTTAACGTCCATCCCAATAATAACAATTTCTGGATTTGGCGGAGTATTCTGCTGATAAAATTCATCATCTATATATGTGACCATTGAAAAAAACAGACTTAAATTAAGCAGAATAACTATTAAAACAGATGAAACCAGCGAGAAAATTATCTTCCTCGCTAGTTTCATCTTTTTTTCATTAAAATTAATTTTATCTAAAAGAGTACTAAAAATTCTATTCATCACTATTTATTAATCGTCATCCTCTTCTTCAGGTTTATCGCCATTAGGTGGAGTGGTGCTATTACGCTCAGAAGATGGCTGTGAGCTTTCTTCTTCATCTTCCTCATCATCCTCTACTTCTGGAGTTTGCTGTGAGTTATCTTCTATATCATCATCTTCTTCATCGTCTTCATCGTCTTCAGATGAAGAGTTGCTGTTTTGACCTGACTTGTCATCTTCAGAATCATCATCGTCATCACTGTTGCCTTCGATATCGTCATCATCGTCGTCATTATCGCCATCATTGCCGTTTCCGGTATTACCATCGTCATCATCGTCGTCGTCATCAGCATCATAATCGTCTAGTATCTCGCGCAATAAATCGTTGTCAAAATCTTCAATCTCATCTAATAAGTCATCTTCATCCGATAGTGACTTTAGTGCAAAATCTGATAGATCATCTTCACTAGCATCAACAATAGTAATTCTATCAACATCGTCCTCATAATCATAGTAAGCTGTTTTACCAGCAGGTAGACTAACGTCATCATAATAATCTGCGTCATCTTTTATTGCATTTACAACAACTTCACCGGTTATAATAGTCGTCTCAGATACAACCCTACCTTCTTTTTCATAGCTTTTAACAATACCAGATGTACCCCGTATACCTGTGATCATGTTTGATGTCTGTATATTCATGCTCTCATCATCAGCGAGTGGTGATGTAACATTAAAGAAAAGCTCACCAAAGGTTAATGTTATAAGAAGGTCTTTTCCATCGTAGTCAATAGTTGAGGCGGAAGATGCGTCAAGCTTAATAGCTTTACTGCTATCAAGACTGATAAATGCAAACCCGTCAGCACCAGTTTCAACAGAATAACCGCTTTGAAGTCTCATCCCTGCGAAAGGCTCTAAATCTTGCCCATCTCCATTTTTAATATAAACATCACCTTCAAAAAGTTCAAGGCGCATAATATCAGCAGTAGCGCTATCGATACTGCTTTGAATATTTCCAGCTTCACCTGAGTTTCCATTTCCGCACGCTGTAATAAAAAGCATAACTATTACAAGTATAATACTAACTTTCTGTTTACTTTTGTGGTTGCAGTGATTTTTCATTTTAGAACATCCTCTTTCAAATTTTAATTAAGCAGACTCCCAAGCTTTGCTCTCAAAAAACAGTTCAAGCAGGTCACCGTCAAGTTTCCCCTCGGCTACCATCTCTCGCATTATCGAGAAAACTCTATCTATAGGAGTTGGTTTTTTATATGGTCTATCTACAGCTGAAAGCCCGTCGAAAACATCGATAATTGTTAATATTCTTGTTGGCTTATCGAGTTCGTTAGCAGTTAGCTTTTCTGGATATCCACTTCCATCCAAAAATTCATGATGTCTACCAGCCCAAATCGGCACCATTTTATACTCATTTTTAAAGTTCATTTTATCTAAAATTTGCTTTGTCATAACAACATGATTTTGCATTACCTCACGCTCACCCACAGTGAGAGTGCCTTTAACAATCGATAGGTCTTCAATCTCGTCTTCGCAAAACCAGTTACAGAGATTGCCATCATCATCGGTATACACCATGCTTTTAAGACTTGAAACTTTATTTAGCGTCTCATTATCGAGATATGATTTGGTATTTACCTCTTGCACAAACTGTCGAATCTCTTCAATTTCCTTTAGTTTTTCGGTTGGATCAATTTCATTTTTCATGCAATCAAGCTTTGTTGTGAGTTTTATAATATCAAGCCTTGTTAAAACCCTTTCGAGTTTCAAGCTAAGCCTTGTTTCTTTATCCATTACTTCAAGTGGAGTTGCTAGTTTACCGATATCATGCAACCAAATACTCATAAAAAACATCTGTTCGTCTTCATCTGGAAATATTTTATCTATTCCATTTTGCTTATTAAGCCATTTAATAAAATTCTCAGCATATCTTGTCATATTATGAGTGTGAGAAACATTATATGGTGTTCTAAGGTAGATTACCTCTGCTATCGTTTTAACAATAGACTCCATTAAGTTTTTAATCTCAAAGGTATAGTTTATGTTTGTTAGTTTTATTGCCGCCATAGAAGCTACGGCTTTTAGAATCATTTCGCTATTATCACTAAAGTCTACGATATCGCCTTTCGCATCTTTTGCGTTGAGAAGTTGCATAACGCCGATAATATCACCTTTATCGTCAACCATCGGTAAAACTATCATAGACTTTGTTTTATAACCTGTTAATTTATCATAATATTTAGGTCCTGAAAAATCAAATAGTTTGCTTTTATAAACATCTGGAATATTGACAACTTTATTTTCAAGCACACTGTATGTACAGACATTTGATCTTGTCATAGCTACATTTGGAAGATTGATTTTTTTGTTTTTACCGCCGCTTTTTATTCCAAGAGAGCGTGTAATCATTATTTTAAACTCAAGTTCGTTATTATTTACAATATAAAGTGTACCGCCATCGCAGTTTG
>CAYJGP010000056.1:0-11907 GCA_964369435.1 uncultured Oscillospiraceae bacterium
CTTCTGCTCTCGCATAGTCCTCATCAGATGGATTGCACTGCGCAAAATATCCAACACCTATCTCTTTGTTTGCATATTCATCATCAAGCCCTCCACCAAAGGTGAAAACGCTCTGACCATCAATATTGTAAATTTCACCACGCAACGCAACATATAAATTTTTGCCGATTTTACGAGCTCTACCGATTTCTGTATCAGTTATCTCATATTTTTCAAGAATATTAAAATTCTCATTGCTTCCATCAACTGCTAAAATCTTAAACTTGCTCTTTGATATTTTATCAAGCAACTTTTTTTCAGCAGAGCTCTCACTCCAAAGAAATCCAAAATCGCCACAGATAACAAGAGTGTCACGCTTTTTTAGCTTTTTTATTCCTTTTTCCCGAAATCGCTCTATATCACCGTGGAAATCGGCAGAAAAATATATCATCTTTACCTCTTAAATTTAATATGCAACCGCAAGTGCCTGCTCGATATCAGCTTTGATATCTTCGATATCTTCAGCGCCTACAGATAGTCTTATAGTCGTCTCGGTTATGCCACAAGCCAAAAGCTGCTCTTTTGTTAGCTGGCTATGTGTAGTTGTTGCAGGATGGATAACCATTGTTCTAACATCTCCAACATTTGCAATTATTCTTATAAGTTTTAGTGCATCACAGAATTTAGCACAATCTTCTCTGCCACCCTTTAGCTCAAATGTCATGATAGCGCCAAATCCATCAAACTGATCAACTGCTATGCTGTTATATTTATTGCTTCGAAGTCCTGGGAAATTAACCTTATGAACAGCGCTATGTCCTTCGAGATAAGCTGCTATTTCAAGTGCGTTCTGACCTTGTTTCTCCATGCGAAGTGGTAGTGTTTCAAGGCCTTGTATTAGCATAAACGCATTAAATGGAGACATACACGCTCCAAAATCTCTCATTATAAGTACACGTAGTCTTGTTATAAACTCACTGCCCTCAAATGCTTCTGAGAAAACAACACCGTGGTATGAAGGGTCTGGCTCGTTAAATAGAGGGAACTTTTTATTTCCTTTAAATTTAAACTTACCACTATCAATTACAACACCGCCCATAACTCCGCCGTGACCGCCAATATATTTTGTAGCTGAGTGGATAACTATATCAGCACCAAGCTCAATTGGACGAACAATTGCAGGAGTTGTAAAAGTACTATCAACAATTAGAGGTATTTCATATTTCTTAGCAAGGTTTGATAGTGCTGCGATATCTGCAACATCAGCATTAGGGTTTCCTATTGTTTCGACAAACAAAGCCTTTGTCTTATCGGTAATAGCCGCTTCCCATGCTTTTAAGTCATCAACTTGAACGAAACGAACATCTATGCCTAGTCTTTTAAGGGAGATACCAAACATATTTACAGCGCCGCCATATATATTGAGCGAAGAAACTATCTCGTCCCCTGCACATGCAATATTGAAGATAGTCGAGAACATTGCAGCATGTCCTGATGAGAACGCAACAGCGCCAACACCGCCCTCAAGAGCTGCTATTCTCTGCTCAAATACATCGTTTGTAGGGTTTGTTAGTCTTGAGTAGATATGACCCTCTCGTGTTAGCTCAAAAAGACCTGCCGCATTCTCGGTGTTCTCAAGGCTATATCCCGATGTCATATAAATTGGCGGCACATTGCTCTTTGTTTCGTCAGGTGAATAACCCGCATGGATAGCTTTAGTATTGAATTTCATATTTACTCCTCTTTTCTTTTTCAGATTTTTTTGCTATAATGTTATCTGACAAAATAAATTAATATTTTTTGCCTATCATAAATGAGTATAACATATAACTTCTCAAAAAAAAAGTGGAGAGATTTATTTTGAAGAAAATAACAGCATTTTTATTTGCATTTATCGCTATTTTTTCGATATTTGCCACAACACTTACAGCTTCGGCACGTTTCACACCCCCATTTGATGTGAACAGCGAGGCTGTGATAGTAGTTGATTTAGAGAGCGGTGACGTTATCTATGAAAAAAATTCAGAAACAAAAGTTTCACCGGGTGTTCTTGTTCAGATTGTTACCGCCGCTGTATCACTTGAGCACGAGCCTGACCCTGCGGCAGTAGAGGTCACTGCTTTCCCATCCGTTTTTGATGATATTTATGGCGAAGCGCTATATACTGCCGATATAAGACGTGGAGAAACCCTATCCCTTTTGGATTTTCTGCACGCGATGATGATACAGTCGAGTTTTGAGGCGGCACAATCGATAGCCTACCATTTCGGCGATGGAGATCCACAGAATTTTGTAGATATGCTCAATAACTTTGCAATAGATTCCGATGCCTTAAGCACAAGATTTACAAATGCTTACGGCGGTAACAACGAAGCGGCAGTTACAACTATGTCTGATATGGTGAAAATCATAACTGCAGCACTCGAGATACCTGGATTTTCAGAGCTTGCTTTTTCAACAAGCTATACCCTGCCCGAAACTAGCTATACAGGCGAGCGACTAATGATCCCAAATAATACGCTACTGCGGAAAAACAGTGGAGACTTTATAAATGGTGCTATGGGTATAAAAGCTGGCACTACTGCCGATAGCGGCAGAACTTTTGCTACAATAGTCGAGATTGATAATGTCGATTATCTTATAATTGCAACCGGTGGCGCAGTATATGATACAGACGGCGCTCTACTTCCATCAAACACAGCGGCAGATGATATATCTGCACTCGTAGACTGGATTGATGATAGTTTTAAATTAACAGCTGTTGCAACTAAAGGCGATATTTTAGCTGAGGTTTCTGTTGTAGGTAGTGATGAACGCGATATTGTTCTACTCGCCGCATCTGAAGATTTTATAACACTCATTCCCGACGAGGGCGATGAGAGCTCTGTTTTAAAGGTGTATAATCTACCTGAGTTTGTTGAAGCACCTGTGGAGATTGGCGATGAGATTGGGAGCGTTTCGTTTATGATTGCGGGCGAAGAAATCGGACGAGTTTCTCTTATATCCTCAGAATCGGTTTCTTATAGCCCTGTTACCGGCCTTTTTGATTTTATAAACGATATCTTTTCATCTATATATTTTTGGATAGTAATCGGTATTTTACTTTTAGCGGTAGCAATATATATTTATGCAACTCTTAAGAATAACAAAGGAAAAGTTAATCGGAAAACCACAAGGAGAAAGCTAAAATAAAAAAAGAGAGACAAGCTCTCTTTTTTCGTATATACTATAAAAATGAAAACAGATGCAAAAATACAATAACAATTACGCCAGGTGCTGATAAAACTATTGAAGCGAGTATTGTTACGAGATCTGTTTGAGGTAGCAGCGATAGCATATTGCAGACAAGAAGTGTCAACAGACCAAAACTTGCGGAGAGAAAAAATAACTTAAATCCTTTTTTCGATATCGTTAAGATAAATATCATAAACAACACAATTACTGCAAATAAAACTGTTACCATAAAATAACCCCCAAATTATTACTCCATCGATTGCAGAAGAGTTTTTATTGTTGCTTCAATCGATTTTATTTCATATATAACTGCTTCAATACTCTGCTCATCTTCAGATAAATTAAATCTGCACTGTGCATTCTCTAGCCTATCGCGAAGCTCAAGTAACCGCTCTCTTTTATTCTGTACTAAAATCGGTCTATCACTAAATTTAATCTTCGCTGATTTTTTTAATACCAAGTCCATAATAATTCCCCTTTGTATGATATATGCAAAGGATTGTCCGTTAAGTACTATGTTAATCAAAAAAATTTAAAGGGGTGTATAAAAAATGTCTCAGGCAAAAAAAGTTATTCTAATCGCAAGCATATCAGTTATAGCACTTTCAACTTTCGCAATCGCATATTTCCTTTTTTTCTTTGATAGTCCACTTTTTAGTTTTTCAAAACCTCAAGTAGATGCATCAGTAACAACCTTAAAATCCGAAACCGAAATTTCTGCTGAAATAGTTATTCAACCATCTATTTCCGATGAAGAGTATTCAATCCTTCAAGAGCAAAATACTCTAGTCGATACTGTTATGTATGAATATAGCAAAGGGGAATATACTATCGAAGATCCATTTATTAAAGTTAATCCTTATGACTTTAACCCGCTATCTGCGCTTGTGATGTTCGAGACTGAAAAACCCCTTCAAATAAGCTATACCGTTACAGGAGATGTGCCTTATTCGCTATCAATCGAAGGCTATAAAACTTCTCATGAAATACCGGTTATCTGCCTATATGCAGATAGAACAAATGAAGTTTTGATAACCGCAACTGACGAATCTGGAAATGAAACTGTCTATACTTATGATATAGCCACAGACCCGCTTCCAGATGAGCCTTTTACAAGCGAAATAACCGTTCCAAAAGAGAATGATGAAGGCTATATTATGGCGCTAAATCTTCAAGGTAGATCAATTGATTACGTTTATTTTTTAGATACAACTGGCGAGCCACGCTTTTATATTCATGAAGGCTTTATGGTTAATATTATATTTACCGATGAAGGGACAATTCTGCTAAATCCTTATCATATGACAACTCAGGGCCTAATTGAAGAATATTCGAACGGTATTATTGAAACAGATTATCTTGGCAGAATTATTAAGTATTATAAAATACCATTTGAAGTTCATCACAGCTTTGAAGTTCTTCCAAATAACAACCTACTTATTGCAACCTCTGATGAGAGCGCCTATATAGAGGATACAATCATAGAGGTAGATAGAGAAACCGGTGAAATAGTAGATGAGTGGGATTATAAGGAATTTCTCGATATGGATAGAGTCGCTCGAATTGGAGTACACTCAAATTCCGGTGACTGGATTCATATAAACTCTGTTCTTTACGATGAAGAAACAAATTCAATTTTCGCCTCTGGTAGACAACAATTTGTTATAAGTATCGACAAGGATACCGAAGAAATAAACTGGATTTTAGGCGAAGACTACGGATATTCTGATGATGATCCTTCAAAAGAATATATCCTAAAATCAATTGATGATGATTTAGAGTATCCAAATGGTCAGCATGCACTTTCAATTACCGACGATGGCCACCTGCTTCTATTTGATAATGGAAATATGCGCTCAGATGAGAATGGTGAATCTATACCTAACGATGAAAACTATTCAAGAGCGGTTGTTTATGATATAGATGAAGAAAATATGACGGTCGAGCAGATTTGGAGCTACGGAGAAGAACTTGGCACCACCTACTATAGCTCTTTTATCTCTTCTGTAAATCAGCTTGATAACGGAAATTATCTTGTAAACTTTGGAGCAGGTAATGTAAATCGAGATATTGAAGGCGCTGATGATGTTGAGTCCACCTTGATAGCTGAAGTTTCAAAAGAATCGGATACCGTTCTGTTTGAAATTAAACTTGACACCTTTAACTATAATGCTATACCACTTGATTTCAAAGACTCTATTGAGGTTCATCCACATTCATCACCTGTCATTCTCTATGATGAAGAGTATTATCCCGAAAAGTTTGAAACTACAGATTACTTCCCATACGGCCTAAAGGTTTTCGTTGAAATAGACCCAAATGCATACGGTATAGAGCGCTTCACTTCTATAGGCAACCCTTTATCTGTAAGATATACAGCTGTCAACAACGATACTGGCGAGTCGTTTGAACATTATATAGTCAACTACACAAACTTCAAATCCCTTAATCTAGAGTATATATCTGAAAACGATTATCCTTCGGGGGATTACACATTTACATTTGATCTTATGATTTTTGATCCGACTGTAGAAACAATAGAAGATGCAGAGCTCTTTATGCCTGAAATATTTGTAAAAGATATTTCGTTTTAGATAATAAAGATAGAATGAGCAGTATCTATATTCACTTTAATAAATGATTATAAAATACATCATCTCGACACCAGTTGCAACCATCATTTATTTTATGCTCTTCTTTAATAGTTAAAACAAACAAAACCTGTGTTGGTAACCCAACACAGGTTTATTATTTTTTATAATTTGAAATATATTTTTTAATTCTGCTTTTCATAAGTCTCCAATACTTTCTCTTTATATCCAAACGTATAGATAATAAAGCCAAATGATAGTACTATTGGAGGTAATAGGATTGCAAGTGTTTCATATCCTGTCGCTGAAAGATTTCCTATAACTGTATTGAATATCATATTTGCAAGGACAGTAAACAGTGCTGTAAGCGAGGTTATCGTTGCTGAAAATTTCGGATATTCTTTACACGCAAGGATAATATTTGCAGTATATGTTGCACCGCTTATCATTCCGTATAAGAAAATTCCTCCTATCCAAATATATACGTTATTTATCAAAATAATTGATGCCATTATAATAGCCGAAAATAAAGTTGCATATCTTAAATAAGTAGCTGGTTTCATCTTTGTTGAAACATACGTGTATGCCATTCTGCTTATTATCATACCGATAGAGTATGTAGTCATCATTATAGAAATAGTTCCCATACTGTATATATCACTGTTTAAATTATCAAGGTATGTTGGTATCCAAATCATTATGAAAAAAACCATAGCAACCGACATATTCCCCGCACAAAGCCACTGAACATTTCTATTTCGAAGCATATCAAAG
Organism: uncultured Oscillospiraceae bacterium; assembly: GCA_964369435.1. Lineage (GTDB taxonomy): Bacteria > Bacillota > Clostridia > Oscillospirales > Ruminococcaceae > CAYJGN01. The sequence continues at coordinate 6,579 of CAYJGP010000056.1, forward strand.
TACGGAATCTTCTCAGCTTTTCCTTTTTCGCTCTTATTTGCGTCGAGCGATGACATTTTCATAGATTTTGATAGGACAAGAAACAAGCTTCCCGAAATAATAAAGACAACTGCTAGAATAAGGTATGATAGTTGCCACCCTCCGATACTTACAGAGATAGTTGAAAATGCAGGCCCTATTAAACTGCCTATCGCAAATAATGTATGTAAAACCGCAAGGTATCTAGATCTATCATCGCCATATATATCCGAAACATAAGCAGATAGAATATTATTAACAAGACCTCCAAGCGTACCTATAAAAACACGTGTTAGTATAAGTGTGGCAAATGTGGGAGCAGAGCCAAAAAACAAAAGCGCAACTCCGTATAGTATCGCTGAGATTGTTAGCAACATCCTTTTGTTTACCCTGTCCGCTACAAAAAGCATAAACATAGTTACAAAAGCACTACTTATATCATTTACAACATTTAAAATCGATACATCTGATAAGCTTATTTTATAAAAATCTATTATCCTTGGGAGCAGAATCCCATATATGTTTCCCGATATAGAAAACGACAGCATAAAAGTGCAACTAAATAGAAATGCAATTGTCACATTCTTTTTATTATTCACAATATTCTGCATTAAAATCTCCTTTTTTTGTCATTATGTTATTTTGTTAATATTACAACATTTTTAATGATAATACAAGATAATTTTTTTGATGTACTATAATTTAATAATCTTAGTCGTTGTCGAATAGTGTAGAAATGTGATATTATTGATATATAGTGAAAAAGTGTGTGGTTAATAGTAAGAATCCAGTTATATTATTTTAAATTATTCAAATTTACAAAGTCAATTTTGATTAGTTTAATTAAAAGGTATTTTTATGCAGAAACTTAGAAGGTCAATTCGAAAAGTAACTGTTGTGAGTGCAATTTTAATTGCACTTATTTGTGCGTTAATACTCTCCATATCTCTTAGATTTTCAGACTTTGCAATAAAAAATATTCGTGAAGCTACAGTTAATAATATAGTATCCGAGCAGCAGCTCGTGCTTAGCAATGAATTTGACAGCGCAAAGACTAATATACTAAGCATTGCTGATGGTATGTCGCATCTTGAGAAAGATGAGTATTTAAATTATATGTATACTCAAAATGAGCTATTCGACTTTTTTAGTATATACTATATTGATAACAATGGTAATATCCTCACACCAGTAAACAGAAATTTTCTGTTTAGCGATATTGTGGATTTTGATAACACTACGAAAAATAATGTTATCGTCTCTACTACATATAGTGATAGAGTTACTGGAAGTATACTTATAAATATGCAAGTTCCTATAGTAAATAATGAAGTTCATTCAGGGTATCTATTTGTAGAGCTTCTCATAACTCCACTTTTAGAGTACCTGTCACAGTCAGTTTCATATTGTGGTTACGCTGTGCTTTCAGATAGCAGTGGTAACGACTTTTTTAGCACCTACGCTAGATATACTCCCCTTCAAAACCTAGAAGAAGAGCTTTTAGAAGGTGGATATCTCCTAGATAACATTCAATCTGAAATATCAAATAGGATGAGTGGAACAGTATATCTTGAAATAGATGGTATAAGTAGAATTGCAAGTTATGCACCCATTGATTCTACAGATTGGACGCTTGCAGTTATTATGGAAGAAGATATGCTTGAGCAAAATCTTTCACTTCTTTTAAACGGACTTATCGCCTGTTTCGTAATTCTAATACTATTTACCCTATCTTATACAGTTTCGAATTGGAGATCTAAAAAGCTTATTGAATTTGCAGCATTCTATGATGAGCTTACTGGCTTGCCAAATATTGACCATTTTAAATCACATGTCGAGCAGGTACTTAAAAAGAATACCGATAAAGATTATGTCGCAATAAAATTCGATATCAATAATTTCAAGGCAATAAATGAAATGTTCGGATTTGAAGTTGGAAATAAAGTTTTGCTTGCATTCTCAACAACTTCAAAGATTGCTGAAGAAAAGTCTTTATTTTTGGCAAGAGCTGGAAGTGATGAGTTTATTATGTTTGCAGGAAACGGTTTTCTTGAAGAATTTGAAAAACTTGCGCCATTTTATGAAGAGTATTTTAAACAGCTTCTACCTGAACTTCAAGGATACCATCTCACCTTTAGCTATGGACGATATTTCATCGATCGTGGCGAAACAGATGCAAATGAAGTTGTTACAAAGACAAGCGTGGCGCACAGCATAGCTAAAACCGATAAAAGCCAAGCTATCTGGGACTACGATCAAAACTATAAGATGCAGATCCATCGATATGCTGAGATATCAAGCAAGATGGAGAAAGCTCTTCTAAATCAGGAATTTGTTCCTTTCTTGCAGGCTAAATGGAGCCTTAAAGACGATAAACTTGTTGGCGCTGAAGCGCTTGTACGATGGTTTGAAAAAGGCGGCGGTATGATTTATCCTGATATTTTCATCCCACTATTTGAAACAAATGGGTTTATCATTGAGCTTGATAAATATGTTCTAAAGCTTGTTTGTAAAGCTTTGAGAGACTGGATAGACAAAGGGATTGAAGTAGTGCCTATATCTGTAAACTTCTCGAGAGCACATTTCTATAAAGAAACGTTTACTGATGATATCATAGCGATTGTTGATAGGTATAAGATTCCGCATAACCTTATTGAAATAGAACTTACCGAAACCACTATCCTTGATAATGAAGAGACATTCGAGAACATTCTTGCAAATCTTTTTGCAGAAAACTTTAAAATTTCAATCGATGATTTTGGCGCTGGATATTCATCTCTCGGTATGCTAAAAGACCTTAAAGTAAACACCCTAAAACTCGATAGGAGTTTCCTTGTAAATAAAGATAATAAAGATAATAATCGAGGCGATAAAGTTATCGCAGGTATAGTGCAGCTTGCACACAGCATTGGTATGACTATAGTTGCTGAGGGAGTGGAAGAAAAATCTCAAGTTGATTTTCTATCAAGTCTTGGTTGTGAAGCAGCACAGGGATATTATTATGCAAAACCTATCCCTTGCGATGAATTTGAAGAGAAGTTTTTTAGTAAAGGTTAAAATGCGCAAAGCAGATATTGCTGCAAAACTGTAAACGACTGGCTGATAATTATAATGATTAATATCTATAATTAATAGGGCTTTGTATATGTCTTTCCATATACAAAGCCCTATTTTTCTAATTAGCAGATATTTTTAAATAAAAAGCACCCTTTTCTCTTTTAATGGCATCGAGCTATATAGAGAGTCTTGGGTGCGATTATTTTTATACTATTTTACAACATCAATTGGTTTCTTAAACTTTAGTATATTCGACCAACGTTTGTTGAAGAATTTTATTGTAGGCCCTGATGTAAGCGCTGGGATAAACAGCCCAATAACTGTACCTATTCCTACACCTGATATATCATCAAGCAATAGACCAACCAACAGGCCGAAGACAAATGAAACTCCATAGAAGATAAGCTGTGCTACATTAAACGGTTTGTTTATCAATACGCTAAGATAGTATTCAAATCCATCAACAGCGCCTCCTCCAAAGTTTAATGATATGTACAGACCTATAAAAAACCCTAGAAAAACAAGTCCAATAATACAAAAAATAAGTCCTGTTATAAAGCTATCATCTGTTCGAAGTGATGCAACTAGTGAGTAACTCATATCGACCGACATTCCCATGAAAATGGTATTTAGAATAGTTGCCGCGTAGATATATTTTCGACCAAATATTAAGAGAAACACTATAAGCACTGAGTTTAATGTTGTCATTCCAACGCCAACTGTTGAGTTTAATAGGCCTCCAATACCTGTTGAAAAAAGAGTTACTGGGTCTGTTCCTATATTTCCGACAACCATAAAAGATACCGAAAACCCAATGCCAATAGCGGATATAATCGTAATTATGCTTTTTTTAACCCAATCTGAAAACGGCTCTCTTCCGTATAGTAAATTTGTCAATTCTTTCATTTAATAACCTCTCTTAAAAAACTTTCACCATTTATTTTCGCATCAATCGATAGGTAATCTGCAATTGTTGCCGCTATATCGGCAAAACTGTCTCTTGTACCAAGATCAACACCCTTCAAAACCTTCTCACCAAATATAACCATCGGAACATACTCTCTTGAATGGTCGGTACTCGGCGAAGCGGGATCACAACCATGGTCGGCAGTAATAATTACAATATCATCTGGACGAAGTGCTTTTCTGAATTCTATTAAATCAACATCAAATTCAGTTGCACAGGCTGCATAACCATCAACATCGTTTCTATGGCCATACATCATATCAAAATCAACCAAATTAACAAAACAAAGTCCTTCCCAGTCTTTTTTTGCAAAGGCAGTTGCTTTTTGCATACCATCGTGGTTGCTTTCATTCCTCACATACTCAGTGATACCAACACCTGCAAAAATATCGTATATCTTGCCAACACCAATTGAAGCAAGGCCTGCTTCTTTAATATAGTCAAGAACTGTTTTTGCGGGTGGTAGCAGAGAATAATCATGACGATTTGCTGTCCTTTTAAAATTGCCCTCTTCTCCAACAAACGGTCTTGCAATAACCCTACCAACACCATGCTCCCCTAAAAGCTGCTCTCTTGCGATTTCGCAGTATTTATAAAGTTCATCAACAGAGACGATATCCTCATGTGCTGCTATTTGAAAAACACTATCTGCCGATGTGTAGACAATTAAGTCCCCTGTTTTCATATGGTGCGCACCATAGTCATCAAGAACCTTAGTACCGCTATATGGCATATTGCAAACAACACCCCTACCAACAGCTTCACTAAACTTCTTTATTACTTCATCTGGAAAACCATTTGGGTATGTTGGTAGAGGATTTTTTGAAACGATACCTGCAATCTCCCAATGACCTATAGTTGTATCTTTTCCCATACTGCATTCAGTCAAACGCGCAAAACTACCGCTTGGGTTTTCAACAGCACTTGATACCGACACACCTTCAATATTAAATAAGCCTAGAGACTTCATCTCTGGCATATTAAACATCGGGCTTCTGAATATAGCACCGAGCGTATCACTTCCAACATCTCCAAACTTTTCAGCATCAGGCATAGCACCTATGCCAAAACTATCAAGAACAATAATAAATGCTCTTTTTCTCATAACTCACCTCTTTTATTTCTCTGTAAACAATCGTGTATTAATATAATAACATTTTTAAAAAAATAGTCAATGACAATTGACAAATGCAAAAAAATATTATATTATATTAAAGCAATATTTTGCCGATACAATTTGCCGCTGTGGTGGAATCGGCAGACACAAGGGACTTAAAATCCCTCGAT
>CAYJGP010000057.1:0-11833 GCA_964369435.1 uncultured Oscillospiraceae bacterium
AATCCCATTGTTTCCCTCTTTAAATCATATTTTGCCTATTATATTATTTTACCTTTAAGTCGTTTTTTTGTCAAACAAAAGAAGGTAAATAAAAAAACAGGGCAGATTTTTAAAAATCCACCCTAGTTTATATTTGATATTACTCTGTTTTATCCGACTTTTCCATTATAAAATCTATAATAGCGGCGCCCGCTAAATAGCCAGCTGAGATGAAAATATGCACATGGTTAAAAAAGTGAAGTGCACTGCCAAAAAAAGAGATGAAATAGTAGGGTAAGTAGAAGAGGGATATAAGTGTGACTGCCGCTACTATCCTTATAATAAGCTTTGGTATTTTAGCGACATTTTTTGAGATAGGTCGTTCAGCAGCGATAAAAGCTCCAAATATAATGTATGTAAGCAATATGAGTGTGCCATAAATTGAATCATAAGTTGATGATTGAAGATACCGAAGTTGGACTATCGCAAAACCTGATAGAGCAACTACTGCGATAAATGAAATGATATAGACCGCATAAATTATAGTGTTTCTACTTGAGTTATAATTATTTTCCATAACTTCCTCCTATACATTAAACAACACATTTACCTATAACATTATTATATCATAAATAAGGTGTACAAATAAATATATATCTGTTACTAAAAAGTTGAATTATTAAAAGTCCGAACAAGTAAATTTGCCAAAACAGTGAGGAAAAGCATGTTTTTTTAGCATTAAGCACGGATTTATTAATTTTCCATATATAAATAAGGTATTTTTTGGGAGTTTCGCTTGTTGACATAAAACGTTTATCTTGTTAAACTTTAATTAAGAATTTATAACTATCTGTTGACTTCAGATAGTTTTCGATAACCTAATCCAAATAACATTTTTATTTGATTTTATGCGGTTTGACAAAGTTCCACATTAAATTCATCTTTTTTGTGTTGTAATTAAAGAGTGGATCAATGAAATATATTTTAGTGAATAAAACTTTATTAAGGAGGTAACTATGGACAAGCGTAAAATAATTATCGACACCGACACTGGTAGTGACGATGCGGTAGCTATGTTATTTGCACTTCTCGATAAGTCTGTCGAGGTGCTTGCGGTGACAACGGTGTTCGGTAATATACCAATAGACCAAGCGAGCAAGAACGCCCTAATTACGATAGCTGCAGCGAATAGCTACAAACCGCCTGTGTTTGAGGGTATTTCGAAACAGCTGAGTGGGATACCGAGCAATTATGCATTTAAAACCCATGGCGAAGATGGAATGGGCGATATGGGATATACCGTTCCAAATGGCTATTGCGTTGAAGAAGAGCATGCAGTTGATGCTATGATTAGAATAATTAATGAGCATCCTGAAAATACTGTTGAACTTGTAACGCTTGGTCCGTTAACTAATATTGGTGCGGCGATAACAAGATCGCCCGAGACTATTAAAAAGCTTAAGAAGATCACAGTTATGGGCGGTGGCTGGATGGAGCCGACGGAGTTTTGGATTTCGCCTGCTGAGAGCAATATAAGAAACGATGTTATAAGCGCAAATTTAATTGTAAACTGCGGTGTGCCGGTGACATTTGTACCGATAAATGTTTGTCGTGGCGATATGCTTACCACCGAAGATGAAATTAACATGCTAAAGAGTAGCGGAAGCGATGTTGCGAAGTTTTCAGTCGATTGCAATAGAACGCTTATAAGCTTTAACAAAGATAGATGGGGCAGAGAGGTTATAGACCCTGCAGATCCTGTTGCGATGGCGGCGGCGATAGCACCGGAGACCATTGCTGAGGAACGCGAGTGTTTTATAACATTTGAAACTAACGGCGAGTGGACTCGTGGTATGATGCTGTTTGACCCAAAAGGATTTTATGGCAGAGAAAAGAATGCGACCCTTGTAACTAAGATGGATTCGGTGAAATACAAGGAGTATGCATATAATATTTTACAGCAAAAATAACCAAAAAAACATAGAAAAAATCGGCGGCGGTATTGATGAAAATACCGCCCTTTTTTATTTACAAAGTAATACTAAGTTGATATAATTATATACAGTTTATTGAAAAGTTATGAGAGCTTATACCATTTACTAAGAAATAGAAAAGGGGAATATTTTAGTGAGAAAATTTATTATAGATGCCGATACAGGTACAGATGATGCAGTGGCTATAAGCCATATTTTAATGCAAAAAGATATTGAGGTGCTGGGCATTACGGCGGTACACGGAAATCAACCTGTCAGCTCAACAACTAATAATGCCTTAAAGTTAGTTGACTTTTTAGGTAAGGATATACCGGTCTTTAAAGGGTGTGCAAAGTCTCTTGTGCGAGATATATTGCCGGGAAGAGATCATAACCCAATTATGGAAAAGGTCCGTGGTGAGCGAGATGGCGAGATGGTATTTATCCACCAGCCGGATATTACTGAACTGCCAGAAACGAGCAGAAAATATGAGAGCGAGAATGCAGTTTCATTTATTGTGCGCACTATTAATGAGAGCAAAGAGCCTATATCGATTATAGCGCTAGGACCTTTGACAAATATTGCAGCGGCGCTTATTCTCGATAGCTCGATTGCCAAAAAGATCGATAAGATATACATAATGGGCGGACAGGTGAGCATTGGAAACAGAACGCCTGTTGCCGAAGCAAATTTCTATGACGACCCTGAGGCTGCGCATATTGTTTTGACAAGCACTGCTCGGTGTATAGTAACACCTGTTGAACCAAGTCTTGATACAAAGTTTGATAAAGCGTTTTTAGCAGAGCTTGATAATATTGGAAATGATGTTGCAAAACTTATAAGAAGCTTGACCGATGGTTTCATAGATAGAATGACCTTCCTTGGTATCTACCCTAAGGGGTCTACAAGCAGCGGAATGTGTGATTGGTCTGCTATTCTATCGATTATCGATGACAGCTTGATTTTAGAGCGAGAAGAGATTATCTGCCAGGTTGAGTTATCAGGTGGATTTGCAGATGGTATGCTTGTTGCAGATAGAAGAAGCTTTGCAGAGGGTGAGAGATATGTAACCCTTATTCGTAAGATTGACAGCGAGAGGGCAAAAGAGCGATTCTTAACTGATATAAAAAACTTTACTCGCTAATTTGGCAGTAAAGATAAATAAGATGGAGGTTTAAAATGGCAAGAAAAGTAATACTTGATGTAGACACAGGCTCGGATGATGCGGTAGCGATAATGGCGGCTGTGAAAAGCCCAGACCTTGAAGTAATCGGTATCACAACAACCCACGGCAACCTACCTGTTAAATTCACAACAGAAAATACCCTAAGGGTACTAGAACTTCTTGGAAGATGCGATATCCCAGTTTACCAAGGCTGTAATGAGGGGATGGTTAAGCTGCTCTCAAACGCACGAGCTGAAGACCCAAATAAATGCAAGATGTTTGTTATGGTAGATGGTGAAAAAGTTGCGTTTCACGCAGAAGAGCTGCCACTTCCAAAAACAACTGCAAAAGCGCAGAGTGAGCATGCATGCTCATATCTTGTTCGAACTCTTCGAGAAACAAAAGAGAAGATAACGCTAATTCCGGTAGGGCCTGCTACAAACGTTGGTATGGCACTTCGTATGGCGCCTGATATTGCAGAGAAGATAGAAGAGATTGTTATAATGGGCGGCTGTGTTGGCGGCGGAAATAAAACCCAGTCGGCAGAGAGTAACTTCTATAACGATCCAGAAGCTATAAAGATTATTTTAAATAGCGGAGTTACTGTTAAAATTATACCGCTAAATGCAACACAAGCTGCATATATGACCGATGATGAGATAGCGGCTTTCCGCAAGATAAACACACCAACATCGAATTTCGCAGCAAAGATGATTGAAGATAGAATTAATGCATCTGTTGCGATAGGTTCTTGGAATAAGAGAGAAGATCACCTACACGATGCACTTGCAGTTTGTGCGATACTCGACCCATCTGTTATAACAGATTTTCCATCGCTTGCAGTTGATATAGATATATCAGGGTCACTTAATGACGGTATGTTAACTGTTGATAGAAGGGTAAGTGCAAAGCCTTGTGGATACCATTTTGTAGCGCTTAATGCAGATAGAAAGAAATACTTTAATATGCTAGCAGAGCTGTTTAAAGACTAATATTTAGCTTATTTGTTGTACAGGCGGATAGTTTATCCGCCTGTACAACTGTATAATAATGGGTGTTATCCCAAATATAAAAAAACAAAGGAGTAGAGGATGAGGAAATTTATTATCGATACCGATACAGGAAGCGATGATGCAGTAGCGATTATGATAGCGCTTAAAGAGCCTAACATAGAAGTTTTAGCGCTAATAAGCGTTGCGGGAAATGTGCCTGTAGATCTTGCGACAAGAAATGCACTTATTTCAATAGAAAAATCAAATAGCTATATACCACCTGTTTATGAAGGGTGCGCACGTCCTATGATGAAACCATATATGTCGGCGCAACATGCACATGGAATGGATGGACTTGGGGATGTTGGTTATCAGGTTAAAAACCTTAAAGCTGAGCGTCTACACGGAGTTGATGCGATGCTTCGCCTTATAAAAGAAAACGACGATGTTGAGATATTAGCTCTTGGTCCTCTAACAAACCTTGCAGTTGCTATGCGCCAAGACCCAGAAACTATGAAAAAGGTTAAAAGAATTTTCATAATGGGTGGTGCTTTAATCGCGACAAATCAGATAACACCAACAGCTGAGTTCAATATATATGTAGACCCTGAGGCGGCGCAGATAGTTTGGAACTTCGGTGTACCGCTAACTATATGTCCGCTTGATCTCTGTCTGCCAAGAGAGGCTATGATAGATGAAGAGGGTATGCAGAGACTTTTAAATGCAGGCACTGAAGAGGGAGAGTTTATAGTGAACTGCAACAAGAGCTATGTGGATATGATGGAGAAGAGAAGAGGGGCAAGACTTTTATCGATGCCTGATCAGACAACTGTTGTAGCTGCGCTGTATCCAGATATGATAAACGAGAGTTTTGACTGCTACTCTCAAGTTGATACAAGAGGTCAGTATACCTATGGACAGACTATCTTCGACTATATGGATATCTTGAAAAAAGAGCCGAATGTCACGGTTATAAAGAGTTTGCACAACAAGCAGTTTTTAGATGTCATTTATAAAATCGGAGGTGCGCTATAATGGATAAAAGAAAGATAATAATAGATACCGATACAGCGAGCGATGATGCGGTAGCTCTCGTTATGGCACTTCGTGATCCATCGGTTGAAGTTGTGGCGATAACTACAGTTAAAGGGAACCTGCCAATTGAAACTTGTACAAGAAATGCCCTTATCTCGATAGATTTTGCAAACACCTATGCGCCACCGCTTTATGAAGGGTGCGATAGAGCGCTTCTTGCAGAGGTTATGACAAGTGAGGATACTCACGGTGATGATGGAATGGGTAACCATAATTATCCAGAACCTAAGGGTAAAAAGCTTGATATGCATGCGGTTGATGCTCTTCTAAATATAATTGATGAGCATGAAGATAAAGAGCTTGAACTCGTAACACTAGGGCCGCTTACAAATGTGGCACTTGCTGTTATTAAAAAACCTGAAGTTATGAAAAAACTAAAGAAGATAACTCTAATGGGAAGTTCTGGCCTTGCCGGCGGAAACTGCACCCCTGTTGCGGAGTTTAACATCCTTGCAGACCCTGAGGCGATGGAGGTTGTATTCCTATCTGGGATACACTGTGTTGTTGTTGGTTGGGATGCTTGTATTGGTGAAGCTATGTTTACCGAAGAAGATATTAAAGAGGTTTTAGCTACAGGAAGTCCTGTTGCGAAATTCTGTATCGAATGCAACGATACCCTAATAGAGCTTAACCGCGAGAGATTTGGCAGCGGCTGTATCGACTTTGCAGACCCTGTTGCTATGGCGGTAGCGCTATACCCTGAGTGTGTTGCAGCTTCCGTTGAGGCTTACTGTACCTGCGAGACGAAGAGCAATCTTTCTTTTGGTCAGGTTATAGTTAATCAGCGTGCAGAGACGAAAAACTCAACCGTTGCTTATGAGCTTGATGGAGAGAAATTTAAAAAATATTTAACTTCGCTTATAGTTTAAATAAAAAAACCGCTGTTTATATAAACAGCGGTTTTTTTATGCGGAAATTATTTTTTGTGATATAATAAGAAAGATAACAAAACTAAAGGTGGGTAATTTATGGGTGAAATTTTAAAGGTTGACAACCTTGTTAAGAGATATCAAACTGCAAATACAAATGCAGTAGACGGGATAAGCTTTGAAGTTTACGAAGGGGAATTTTTCTGTCTGCTCGGTGTGAATGGTGCGGGGAAGAGCACGACTATAAATATTATATGTACTTTACTTTGCAAAAGCGCAGGCGATGTTTTGGTAGACGGTAAAACGCTTGGTCTTATGGATGAAGAGATTAGAAAAACTATAGGTGTTGTATTTCAGGGGAATGTGCTCGATGATGTTTTAACGGCGCGTGAGAATATCGAGAGCAGAGCTGCCTTCTACGGAATAGGCAAAGAAGCTGCTAAAAAGAGGATTGAACATCTTGCCCAAAACCTTTCGATGACCTCGTTTTTGGATAGAAAATACGCTCGCCTTTCAGGTGGGCAGCGAAGAAAATGCGATATAGCAAGAGCGCTTTTAGCAGAACCTAAAATTCTTTTCCTCGATGAGCCTACAACAGGTCTTGACCCGCAGAGCAGAATTGAACTGTGGCAGACGATAAATGATATTCGAAAGAAAGAGAAGATGGCGGTTTTTCTCACAACCCATTATATGGAAGAGACAGAAAAAGCTGATAGGGTAGCTATAATCGATGGCGGAAAAGTTCTCTGTATCGATACACCGCAAAAGCTAAAGACGAAATATTCATCAGATAAGCTGACTGTTGTTGCAAAAGTTGGGTGCGAGAGCGAGATAGAAAAACGGCTAAAAGATTATAAGAAAAGAGCGGACAGTTATATCTTACGGATGAAAAATGGCGTAGAAGCGATAGATATCCTTGCGGAGCTAAAACCGTATATCGACAGTTTTGAGATGGAAAAAGGAAATATGGATAACGTCTTTTTAAATGTTGTTGGGAGGAGTGCAGAGTGAACAGCAGTCTTTTAGCGCTTATAAAGCGCAATATGAAAATCTTTTACAGAACAAAGGGAAATATCATCTTCGCCTCACTTTCAGTAGTTATTCTATTAGTACTACACCTTATAATATTTCGCGATATGTTTACCGATAGCTTTGTTGAAATTATGAAAGCGTTTCCATTTGAGGTGGAGCGAATAAAGCTCTCTTATATAGTTGATAGCTCGATGTTTGCGGCAATTCTACCGATAGGCGCTATAACGATTTCACTAGTTGCACTGGGACTTATGGTCTCAGATAGGGAAACGAATGCCCTATCTGATTTTATGGTTTCCCCCATAAACCGAAACTCACTGCTCGCTTCTTATCTGATAAGCTCGTTTATAGTGGGGTTTGCTATACTGCTCTGCTTTATTGCTGTTTTTGAGGTTGTATTCCTACTAGTTTATGGCATCTCAATGAGTTTTGCACAGCTTGCTGCTATACTCGCTGTGACAATTTTAGCACTTGTATTTGGAAATGTATTCATGCTTCTAATAATTACATTTGTAAAGTCGCAACAGTCGCTCGGTGCGGTGGGGACGATAGTCGGAACACTTCTTGGATTTTTAAGTGGTGCTTATATTCCAGTTGGGCAGTTTGGCGAGGCGATAGCAAATGTCTTTAGTATCCTTCCGTTTATGCAGATAACGGTTGCTATGAGACAGGCGTTTTTTGTAGAGTTTGAGAGTGTTGTTGGGTTTTCATTTGATACAATTTCAGGAGAGCTTACAAAAGAGATGGGATATGAACTATTTTTGTTTGGCGAGAAGATAAGTACAGGAGCGGTTGCTGCAATGGCTAGCTTGACAACGATTGTTCTATTTGCAATTGTGGTTTTGCGGTTTAAAAAGATGAAAAAAGCTGAGTGATGATTAGTTTTTCTTATCGTTTGACTAAACTCCTAAAAACATCTATAATAGGGTATGCGAAAGTTGTTGAATTTTAGGAGATAGTTATGAGAAAAATTTTTGTTTTGTTACTTGTTGTAACAATTTTTATAGTAGGTTGCGCAAACGAAGGGGAGTCGGCGCAGAGAAACTACCCGGTTTCGGTCAATGGAGTAACATTTGAAGAGCCGCCGAGTGGTGTTGTTTCGTTAAGTCCGGTTGTTACCGAGATATTGAAAGAGCTCGATTTAGCAGATAGTTTAGTTGCTGTTTCGGATTTTTGCGATATGGAAGCACTTCCAAAAGCAGGTAGCTATTTAACTCCAAATTTTGATGTAATATATGAGAGTGGAGCAGATACCGTTATCATTTCGGCATCGCTTAAAGTTTCAGACCTTGAGAGATTTGCGCAAATGGGGATAGATGTTGTATTAATTCCACATGCGATAAACCTAGGGCAGACAAAAACCCTATATACCGATATTGCCACTGTTTTCACAGGGTCTGTAGATGGTGTATTTAAAGGTGAAAATCTTTATACAAACTTTGTTCAAAAGCTTGAGTATCTCTACCGTGAGATATCGGGGATAGCACATCCTGTGCCATCAGCAGAAGCTGAAGAAGAGGATGCAGAGAGCGAAGCGGAGGAGAGCTGGGATCCGATAATAGATTTTAGCTACCAAAAAACTGCGCTAATCCTATTAAATGAAGATTTAAACGTTGCGACAGGTGGAAGTATTGAAGAGGATATTTTAGAGTATATCGCTGTTGATAATGCGGCGGGCAGCTATAGCGACTATTTTGTGCCAAAAGAGGAATTTGCAGCTTTGAGCTACGATATATTACTTGTTTCAGATGAAATCGAATTTGAGAGTTTTTCGCAAACAGAGAGTTACCTATCTCTTGCAAGAGAAGGTGTTCAGGTTGTAATCTTCTCGCCTGAGAAGTTTATCTATCAGAGCAGTTTGTCTTTTGATGAAGCATTAGAAATTGCAAAGGAGATATATCCCGATAAATTTTAAGGTGACAAAAACTGCTTATTTTGAATAGAATAAATAGCGATCGCCCCCTGTTTTATTTGCCTTATTTTCCCGTATTTTAAGTTTGACAGGGAAGATGATATCTTTTACAGAGAGAGTTTTGAAATTCTCTCTGTTTTTTTATATGAAAAAATGATATAATGATAGAATTATAACGGAGGTGCTAAAATGAGAAAAATTATTATGGATGTTGATACCGGAAGCGATGATGCAGTCGCTTTAATGCTTGCAGCGGCGGCTGATGAACTCTCACTTGTTGCAGTTGCAACTACCTACAATTTCGAGTACAGGATAGATAACATAACCGAGAATACTTTGCGTGTCCTCGAGCTTGTAGCACCTGATGTTCCTGTTTATGAGGGAAGTCATCACCCAGTTTGCAAAAATCTTTCAGCAAGAGATAAAAACTCAAAAAGAAACACAAGTAATCCTACAAATAAAGATGGCAAAGTTGTTGCTATCCATCAAGAGTATCTAGACCTTCCAGTAGCTACTAAAAAAGCGGAAGATATGGATGCTGTTAGCTTTTATCTGACAACACTTCGCGGAGAGGGAGAGAAATACACACTTGTTATGACAGGTGGTATGACCAATTTAGCGCTTGCTCTGAGGATAAATCCGAGTATAAAAAATAGAATTGAAGAGATCGTTTTAATGGGTGGTGGAGTTAATATAACAAACGTTACAACTGCCGCTGAGAGCAACTTCTATAGAGATCCTGAAGCTGCTAAGATCCTGCTAAAAAGCGGTTGTAAGGTAACTATTGTGCCTCTTGATGCAACCCATTCTGCTATGTTTGATCTAGATGATGCAAAGAAATTTACAGATCTTGGAACAGCGCCTTGCGTTTTAACAGGTGATCTTATATCACAAAGAGCGCTTGCATATCAGGCAAACGGCCAAACAGCAACCCCAAAAAGTTCGCTTCACGACGCTATAACTGTTGGATATCTGATAAACCCAGAAATTTTACCAGATGTTCGCCGCGAGAGCTGTGATATAGAGATTGCCGGCGGAATTGCAGATGGTATGCTTGTTGTTGACAACAGATTGCTTGCGGATAAATCAGCCGAGACATATATAGCTTATAAAGCGGATAAAGAGAAGTTTATGGAGCTGCTTTATAACAATTTCAAAAAGTTTACAAAATAGCGGTTTTATAGTATAATTTTTAGAGTTTATTAGCCAAGTGCAAAGAGGCGAAGTGAAGAGCTTGGAATGAAGGGTGAAGGTTATTTATTTTGCGTGCGCGAAATAATAAAAACCTCTCGTTGTTTTTTGCTTTTCAATAAAGTGCGTTTTGCTCTTGACTTAGTTTATTTTTAAAGGAGTTAATATAATGGCATCAGAGCTTGCAAAAAGATATGACCCGACTGCGGTCGAGGATAAAATCTACAAAAATTGGATGGAAAAAGGCTACTTCAAAGCGGAAGTGGACAGAAGTCGTGAGCCGTTTACCATAGTGATGCCGCCTCCAAACATTACAGGTCGTCTTCATATGGGACATGCTATCGACAATACAATTCAAGATGTTTTAACAAGGTATAAGAGGATGCAGGGTTTCGCCGCTCTATGGATACCAGGTACCGACCATGCTGCTATTGCTACAGAAGCTAAAATAGTTGAAAATCTAAAATCTAAAGGGATAGAAAAAGATACGCTAACTCGAGAGGAATTTTTAGAGTACGCTTGGAAATGGAAAGAAGAATATGGCGGTGCGATAGTTGAGCAGCTTAAAAAGCTTGGAAGCTCGTGCGACTGGAGCCGTGAGCGTTTCACTATGGACGAGGGCTGTTCAGCAGCGGTACTTGAAGTTTTTGTTAAACTTTACAACGAAGGACTTATATATAGAGGCGAGAGGATAATAAACTGGTGCCCTACCTGTAAAACATCTATCTCTGAAGCTGAGGTTGTTCACACCGAGAGCGAGGGTAGTTTTTGGCATATAAATTATCCACTTTCAGACGGTAGCGGATTTCTACAGCTTGCAACAACAAGACCTGAGACGATGCTCGGAGATACTGCTGTTGCAGTAAATCCCGATGACGATAGATACAAACATCTTATCGGTAAGAGCGTTCGTCTGCCGCTTACCGATAGAGAGATTCCAATTATAGCAGATAGCTATGTCGATATAGAGTTTGGAACTGGTGTTGTTAAGATAACACCGGCGCACGACCCTAATGACTTTGAAGTAGGTCTTCGCCATGATCTTCCGGTTTTAAATATAATGACCGAAGATGGGTTTATAAATGAAGAAGGCGGAGAATTCTGTGGCCTTGAGAGATATGAAGCGCGTAAAAAGATAGTTTCTATGCTAGAAGAACAAGGACTTCTTGTTCAGGTAGAGGCGCATACGCATAATGTTGGCGGATGCTACAGATGTAGCACCGTTATCGAGCCGCGCGTTTCGCTTCAGTGGTTTGTTCGGATGGAAGAGCTTGCAAAACCTGCTATTGATGCAGTCCTTAAAGGGGATACAAACTTTGTTCCTGATAGATTTTCAAAAACATATCTAAACTGGCTTTATGGAATTCGCGACTGGTGCATCTCTCGTCAGCTCTGGTGGGGACACAGAATCCCTGCGTGGCACTGTGCTAGCTGCGGTGAGATAACTGTTTCTAAAGAGAAATCAGTTGATTGTTGTCCTAAATGCGATAGTAAGGATATCGAGCAAGATAACGATACCCTTGATACCTGGTTCTCATCGGCTTTATGGCCGTTCTCAACACTTGGTTGGCCTGAAAATACCGATGATCTTGATTTCTTCTACCCAACTTCGGTGCTTGTTACAG
>CAYJGP010000058.1:0-11680 GCA_964369435.1 uncultured Oscillospiraceae bacterium
CCATGTCGATCTTCTTTACTGCAACTTTTACAGATGCTTCTTTATCAGCTTCGTTATTTGCTATTGCAAGCTCTGCCTTTTTGATGTGTGTACGAAGGTCAGACACGATGCTTTTGTTGCGAAGTGTTTTTGTCTCAATAATTTTAACTCTCTTTTTAGCCGATTTAATATTTGGCATTTTAAATTCTCCTTTGATTTTTAAATATATCCTGTCGGGTTAATGACTCCCAACAGTTTAAGTTTCAAACCAAAGAACGACTTTAGGTTTAAAACGAGACTGATACGGATACTATTATATGCTTTTTAACTGATAAATGCAAGGGTTTTTTTCGCAAACTTTTGGAATTTTGCCCTTTTTTGCATCATATTATGAAAAAAGGTGGTAAATATATGAAAAATAAAAAGTTTCACTTGCTCGCCACTGCTTTTTCGGCGGCTTCACTATTTCTAATTATATCGACTTTTCTCTCGTTGTCAAACTATAAAGAACCTATGACAACTATATTCTCGTTTCTCGCCTTCCCCGACGGCACACTCGCCTATCTGCAAGGTGACATCTTTCCACAGCAAGAGAGCGAAGAGCTCAATATGCTCTATGCCCAGTCTCTTCTCTTCAACCCATTTTATGATAACGAGGATTACCAACAGCCGACCGAGGGGCTGGAATACGAGTTTGTCCTAGCGCCATCGCCAGGAGACGGACTTGGGGAGATTGTTGCGCAGAGCTATGCTGTATCAACTTCTTTTGGAAACACTTTTGAGCTGTTAAACGGTGGATATATAAAAAACCTCTCGCCGCTCACAACAGATGAGATATTGCAGATAGCTTCGCAACCAACGGCAATAGACCTTGCTCAAGACGGTCGAGTTGAGGTGCTAATTATCCACAGCCACGCAACCGAGAGTTTTGAAGTCTACGACGATACAATGTACCACTCACCAACCTCTCGTACCACCGAAAACAATCTAAATATCACAGCTGTAGGTGAAAAGGTGGTTGAAGCACTTGAGGCTGTAGGGATTGGAGTAATCCATGACAAAACCCACTTTGACCATCCGCAATACAACGGCAGCTACGATAGAAGCCGTGTTGTGACAGAGCAGTATCTTATGCAGTACCCAGATATACAGATAGTTCTCGATATACATAGAGACGCTATTGAGAGTGATGGTATAAGGTATAAACCAGTTGCAGAGATAGATGGAAAAGACGCAGCGCAGATTATGATTATTTCAGGAGTTGACAATGGCGATAGCGTAATTATCCCAAACTATCAGGAAAACCTTAAATTTGCGGCAGGAGTTCAAGCTGAGCTTGAAGAGAATTTCCCGGGACTTACCCGCCCAATACTTTTTGACCACAGATTCTATAACCAAGACCTGACTACAGGTAGCATTTTAGTTGAGGTCGGAGGTCATGCGAACAATTTAGAAGAGGCTCTATATACTGGTGAGTTACTTGGAGAAGCACTGGCGGAGTATCTACTTGCGCTATGATTTAGTTTTCGCAATCTCTTTTCAGATAACTGTATGCAACTGCTACAAAATTGTGGTATAATTAAACTTAATAAAACATTAAGGGTAGGAATTTGTTTTCTACCCTTATTTTTGATGACTTTTTTATTTGTTTATAGTATAATATAGGTTGGAGGCTTAAAATGAAAAAGCTATTATTTATCTTTATATTTACTGTGTTTTTTTCAATCACCTGTTTTGCGGCAGAATATAACTTAAACGAGACTAGCAGAATTTACGATGGAAGCATATATACAAATATATCGCTAAAACAAGGTGATACTATCATCATCGAAGAGAGCAGTTCGATTGATGCCTTGTATCTTGTATGGAACGAGAGTCCAACAGCTATAGAAATTGAGATAGATGGAGCTAAAACAGCAATATCTGAAAACCTCTTTCTGCACAGCTTTATAGAGCTTTCTAAAGAGACAAAAAAGCTATCTCTAACCGTTCTAAGCGACAGCGTTCTTTGCTATATAAAGCCTCAAGAGGCAGGCACTGTTTTAGAAGGAGCAGAGCATTGGGAGCCGTCTCATACCGACTGTGAGATGCTTATAGTTTCTACCCACGGAGATGACGAGTATTTGTTTTTTGGCGGAACAATACCGCTTTATGCAGGTGAGCGCGGTATGGATGTTCAGCTTATATACCTCACAAACCATGGGATAACAGGTGAGCCGTATCGAATGCACGAAATCTTATGGGCGCTTTATAGCAGCGGAGTTCGCGCATACCCAATCTTTACCGACTTCCCCGACTACTATGCAGGAAGCCTTGATCAGGCAGTTGCAACCTATGGTGCAGATGCGTTTACCGAGCTTTTAGTAGAGACGATAAGGGCGACAAAGCCCGAGGTTGTTATAGGGCACGATATTGATGGTGAGTATGGGCATGGCGTTCATATTTTGGGAACTGATAATCTGATAGATGCAGTTTCACTTGCCGCTGATGAAACTTTTGGCGAGAGTGATATTCATACAGTGCAAAAGCTTTATCTACATCTATATCCTGAGAACTATATTAAACTTGATTTTAATGTTCCGCTCGATTATTTTGATGGAAAAACCGCCCACGATATGGGGGCGATAGCTTTTTCATATTACCGCAGTCAGCATACATGGTTTAGCTATGATATCGACTCGCAGTATGACAATGCGGCCTTTGGTCTTTATTATACAGCAGTAGGCCTTGATGAAGATAAAAACGATTTTTTTGAAAATGTTAAATACCCAATAAAAAGAATGCTTGCAGAGCGCCCCGCACCAAAGGCAAAAGATTTTGGATCTCGCAAGTTATAATAAGAGGATTTATAAAAGGAGAACTATATGAGCGTTGCGATTATTCTACCATCGCTAAACCCAGATGAAAAACTGTTAAAAACACTAAATGCACTTGTTGCCGAAGGATTTGATAATATCGTCCTTGTCGACGATGGAAGCAAAGAAGAATGTCAAAAAGAGTTTGATGAAGCAAGAAAACTGCCTGGTGTTACCGTTCTTGTCCATGAAGTGAACAAGGGTAAAGGAAGAGCACTTAAAACCGCCTATGAGTATGTATATGAAAAGGGCGGAGTTACAGGTGTTGTCACGATTGACGGCGACGGTCAGCATACTATTCCAGATATAAAAAATCTCGTAAAAGAGCTTGAGCACGACAGTGATCGAGTAATACTTGGAAGTCGCAAGTTCGATGCGAAAAACACTCCATTTAAGAACAAGTTCGGAAACAAGTTCACTTCGTTTTCTTTTCTTGTCTTCTGCGGACTTAAAATTCGCGATACCCAAACAGGGCTTCGTGCATTCCCCTTGCATCTTCTGCCGATGATGTGTGAAATTAAGGGTGAGAGATTTGAATATGAGACGAACGTACTGCTAACGCTTGGGCGTAAAAATATAAGAATAGATGAAGAGACTATCGAAACAGTTTATCTAAACAACAACGAGACATCGCACTTTAAGCCGAGCAGAGATAGCGTTGCGATATTTGCCCTTATTTTACAGGATTTCTTTAGATTTTTCCTCGTATCGGCAACTAGCTTTTTGATAGATCTTGGATTGTTTGCTCTTTTTTGCAACATTTTGATATCTCTTGATATCTGGCAGACGGTTGCAGCGGCAACGGTGTTAGCAAGAATTATATCAGGGCTATACAACTTCTTTGCAAACAAGATATTTGTATTTAAGAGCAGTGATAGCGTAGCTAAAAGCGGATTTAGGTATCTGTTGCTGTTTATCGGCATTCTAATATCAAGCACTGTTCTTGTCGCAGGTATATCCGAGCTATTTAGAGTCACCGATAGCGTCCTTATAAAGGCTTTAGTCGATGGGTTCTTATTCATAATAAGCTACCAAATACAAAATAAATTTGTCTTCGAGGTGAAAAATGGTTAAGAAAATAGCTCTATCTGTAGCTTCTGCTATTTTGTTTATATTAGTGGCAATTCTACTCTTGCTAGCGGTTATCTTCTATGGTCCATCGCAGACGGCAAGGGATCTTTTAGTCGTTTCAGTCACCGAAACATCAGCGCTGAAATTTATCCCATATATCTATCTACCGGGTGATGAGGTAGAGGCAATACTCGAGGGCAACAAGGTTTTATCTACCGATGAAGTTACCGATACCGATTTATACGATGATTTCGACGATGAGGAGATAGATAAAGACAAAGTAGAGCTGATCGACGTTGTCGGCGATACATATAAAGGATTTATGTTAATTGTCCACGACCCATCAAGGGTGGTTGTTGCAACTCCAGATCAGTTTGGTGAAGGACACAGAGGCATTAAAGTCACCGAGATGATAGAGAAAGAGGGCGGTATTGCAGGTACTAACGCAGGCGGATTTGTTGATATGGGCGGCGTTGGTAATGGCGGCACACCGCTTGGTACCGTTATCTCACATGGTGAGCTAATGTGGGGCTGGGTTGAGACAAATGTTGTTGGATTTGACTCAGAAGACAGACTTGTCGTTGGTAGTATGACTGCAAACGAAGCTGTTGAGATGGGTCTTCGTGACGCTGTTTCATTTGAACCAGCACTTATTATAAACGGTGAGAGTTTGCCGATAGTTGGCACAGGCGGCGGACTAAATCCTCGAACAGCAATAGGACAGCGCGCTGATGGAGCTGTTTTGCTGCTAGTTATAGATGGCAGACAGGCGCATTCGCTCGGTGCTTCATATTCGGATTTGCAGAAGGTTATGGTTGAGTTTGGCGCTGTAAACGCCTCAAACCTCGATGGAGGCTCCTCCTCTACCCTCTACTATGAGGGTGAGCTAATCTCAACGCCTGCTTCCCTATATGGACCGCGTGACCTACCTACCGGCTGGATTGTTAAATAGGGGTGAATGATGAGTAACGAGAGAAAAATAGAGATAACTGAGATGGGCGAATACCAAAAAGACGGTGAAAACAAGGGAAAAACCCTTGATAATATAATTCCGACTGTTGACCAAAGCGATACTACAAAAGAGATTATAATAGAAAAGAGCGCAGAGACAGCTACCGATGTGAGCGACTCTAAAGCTTGCGATAGTGAAAAAACAAACACTGCAGAAATCAAAGCTTCAAAAAAAGAAGTTTTAGCTACCACAGAAGATAAATCTATCGGCATTAACGAAGAAGAAAACGATGCAGATAAAGGGTTTTTTGGCATCGGTAGAAGAAAACGCAACGAGCGGATGGCGGTCGATGACAAAAAGAGTTTAAAACCTTTCTTTATAAAGATGGGAATAGTTTATGGGGCGCTATTTGTATTACTTACAGTAGGACTTATAATTTTTGCGAATTTCCTCACGGGATACGAAAATTCACTGCTTAAAACAGCTGCAAACAACCTTCTTGAAGAGATAGCTGAAAATCCAGCGATGATTTTAGAGCCGTCGAAATACGAGCAAAACTATATACCAACATTTGGTGAACTTACATATCAAGAAGGTCTAACTGAAATTAAGATAAAGAACGATGGCGATCTTATAGCAACTGCAACATTTGAGCGAGGAGAAGAGGGCTCGTTTGGTTTTTCAAACTATGAGCTTGTTGAGATCACTTCACTGCTGCCAACCGAGAGTTTTTCACTACTTATCGATAGCGATGCGCAGGTTTATCTAAACGATGTTTTAGTCGAGAGCGATGCTCTGCCGATAACCGCTGAAAACGAAGAGCGACTAGTCGATTCTCCGTTTACACTTGAAGGTGTTTCAATCCTTTCAGTTGACGAACTTTATGGCGAGCCAACTGTAAGTGCAAAAGATGGGTTTGAGGTTGTTTCAGTCGAGGGACAGAATATCGTCTCAAGGGTATTATCAACAGAAGAACACGACCGTTTCCTCACTGCTGCCACTGAAATATCAAATATTTATGCGAGATTCATAACAAAAGATGCATCAAAATCGGCTTTAACACTAAGACTATATAACGGAACATCGTTTGAATACGATATCCTCTACTTCGATAACAGCTGGTATATCTCACACGATTCATACGAATTTTTAGATGAGAGCTATGAGATACTATATTCGGTTGGAAACGTAGTTGTGGCAGAGGTTTCATTCAACTACCAGATAAGAAAAGGATCAACTATTTACGACTACCCATCGAGATACTTCCTCTATCTCACCGATAGAAACGGAACCATAGAGGCACTTAGTATAGACATCAAAAACAGAGACTAACAAAGGGAGAGAACTTATGTCCTATAGGGATAAAATCAGAAATTTTTCAATTATTGCGCATATCGACCACGGCAAATCGACCCTCGCTGACCGAATTCTCGATATCACCATGGCTGTTACGAAGCGTGAGCAACAAGAACAGCTACTCGATGATATGGATATCGAGCGTGAGCGTGGAATTACCATTAAGGCGCGTGCTGTTACTGTAAATTATAAGCACGATGACGGCGAAGTTTATTCGCTAAACCTTATAGATACTCCAGGCCACGTCGACTTCAACTACGAGGTTTCTCGCTCGCTCGCAGCTTGTGAGGGAGCAGTGCTTGTTGTCGATGCTTCACAGGGAATTGAAGCGCAAACACTTGCGAACACCTACCTTGCGGTTGAAAACGACCTCGAGGTTGTTCCTGTTATAAATAAAATAGATTTACCAGCGGCAGACCCACAGCGTGTTGCTCATGAGATTGAGGATATTATAGGTATTCCAGCTCTTGATGCGCCGCTTATTAGTGCGAAGACAGGGGTAAATATTGAGGCTGTTATAAAGCAGATAATAAAAGATGTGCCACCGCCTGCAGGCGATGAAACAGCGCCGCTAAAATGCCTTATATTCGATAGTGTTTATGATAGCTATAAAGGAGTTATCGTCTATATCCGTGTTGTTGAGGGATGCGTAAAAGTTGGTGATGAAATTCTAATGATGCAGACAGGAGCTAGCTTTAACGTAGTTGAAGTTGGAATGATGGGACCGCTAAGCTCTATTCCTACCGATTGTCTACAAGCAGGACAGGTAGGGTATATTGCGGCGTCTATCAAAAATGTAACCGATACACGTGTGGGTGACACTATAACACATAAGCAAACCCCTGATATAGAGCCGTTGCCGGGATACAAAAAGGTAAATCCGATGGTGTTCTCAGGTATCTACCCTGTTGACGGCGCAAGATACGGCGACCTTAAAGAGGCGCTTTTAAAGCTTCAGCTAAACGATGCCTCTCTAACATTTGAACCAGAGACCTCAGCGGCGCTCGGTTTTGGATTTAGATGCGGATTTTTAGGACTTCTTCATATGGAGATAATTTCTCTTCGCCTTGAGCGAGAGTTTGATCTCGATCTTATCATAACAGCGCCATCTGTTATCTATAAAATAGGGCTTACAAACGGCGATGAAATATGGGTCGATAACCCAGCAAACTACCCAGATCCAGCAACAATAGCAACATCTTACGAGCCGATTGTTGATGTTCATATCTATTCACCGCAAGGGTTTGTCGGCAATATAATGGAGCTTTGTCAGGATAGACGAGGAGTTTTCCGCGATATGAAATACCTTGATGGCGACAGGGTTGATATCCACTATGAACTACCGCTAAATGAAATAGTCTATGACTTTTTCGATGCGCTAAAGAGCTGTTCTAAAGGCTATGCAAGCTACGACTACGACTTTTTAGAGTACCGTGCATCAAAGCTTGTTAAGCTAGATTTGCTTCTAAACGGAGATGTTGTCGATGCGCTATCGTTTATCGTCCATACCGATAAATCTTATGCAAGAGGGCGCAAGATAGCGGAGAAACTCAAAGACAATATCCCAAGACAGATGTTTGAGGTGCCTATTCAGGCGGCTATCGGCGGCAAGGTAATAGCCAGAGAAACTGTTCGTGCGATGAGAAAAGATGTTTTGGCAAAATGCTATGGCGGAGATATAACAAGAAAGAAAAAGCTTCTTGAAAAGCAAAAGGAAGGAAAGAAGAAGATGCGTCAGCTCGGTTCGGTTGAACTGCCAAGCGAGGCGTTTATGTCGGTGTTAAAGCTCGATGACTAGAGGACTTTATATTCACGTTCCATTTTGCAAAAGCCGTTGTGGGTACTGCGATTTCTACTCGACAACCGGAAACGAAAAACTATATAGTGAATACACAGAGGCGGTTATAAAGGCCGCCTCAATTTATAATGGTCAGAAAATAGACACTATTTATATAGGTGGCGGCACACCGTCACTTCTTGGCACAACGCTTTTGTGCAAACTTCTTTCATCTATATATGAGATATTTGATTTCTGTGGCGATGAAGTTACTATTGAAGTAAATCCAGACGATGCGCTAGATTATAAACGTCTTTCAAGTGAAGTATTTGTAAACAGGTTATCTCTTGGAGTTCAGAGTGCAAACGAAGATGAGCTATTGCTTATGTGCAGAAGACATACAAATGAAGATGTTAGCCGCACAGTTATGGCAGCAAAGGCGGCTGGAATTTACAATATCTCGCTCGATCTTATACTCTCCCTCCCAGACAGTACCCCTGAAAAGCTGAAAAAAAGCATAGATTTTGTACTGCAGCAAGACCCTACCCATATAAGTTGCTACCAGCTCACTGTTGATGAAGGGTGTGATTTCTATAAAAAAGGTATTCAGCCACAAGAGGAAGATATAGCGGCGGATGGCTTTGATTTAGTCAAAACAGAGCTTGCGGCGGCAGGTTTTTTGCGGTATGAAGTCTCGAACTTTGCAAAAGACGGACTTTTCTCAGAGCACAATATGAAATACTGGGACTGCAGGCAGTATATAGGAATAGGCCCATCAGCACACAGCTTTATAGATGGAAAACGCCTTTTCACTGCCCCTGCACTTGAAGAATTTCTACAAAACCCAACAGCAGAGCAAACATTTGACAGTTATGGCGGCGATGCGCGAGAATATCTATCGCTTGCACTGCGCACAATAGAGGGTGTTTTTCTGCCGAAAATCGCTATGGAGGACCCCGGGTTTGCAGAACATGTCATAAAAGTTGCGAAAGAGCTTGAGCAGCAGGGACTTATATATATTGAGGAGTCGAGTATGCGAGTTTGGGCAACAGGAGAAGTGGGACATCGGCCTACAATGGTTATGAGCAGAATAAAAGCGACCGATTGAGGCCTTGATATTCTAGTCAGTGTTATTTTAAAGTTTCTATAAATAGTCTCCGTTTCATTGCGTTTATTTATAACTTATCTTAATGCTTTGTCCTCGCCACTGCGTGGCAACCGGACAAACGGCAAATTTATATTATGTTTGAAAAATATAATATAAATTAGGCATGTGGGCTGTCCTCAGCCCACACCATAAGATAAGTTAATAAATAATCGGATAAAATTATTTATTGGGTATTTGCAGCGTTTGCTGTGCGGCCGCGAGCCATAAACCAATAAAAGCATCTTATTATCAAAGCGAATAAAAGCTTGTCTTTGCTTTGACTATCTATAACTTATATTATGCTGCTGGCAGTGAAGCTCGCTATCCTTCTGCGCGCCGCCGTCCGCACTGCCGATTATATAATCGGCAGACCGCACGAATGTGCGGCATAAAACGCATTATATGCGTTTTAAGCGGACGGGGCGGCAGAAGCTTTGCAGTCAGCTGTGTTTTATATTTTATAAAATCTAAAAATTTTTAAAAAAACCCTTGACAACTGGGGATAATAGATGTATATTATAGGTGTTAGCAGTCATGAGACAAGAGTGCTAACACCTTAAAAATTTTAGTGCTAAGAGGTGAGATGAGTGGAATTAACAGCAAGACAACTGCGGATTTTAGGGGTTGTGGTTGAGCGGTATATCGAAACAGGCGAGCCTGTTGGAAGCAAATATGTCGCCGCATATTTTTTAAACGAAGTATCCCCCGCAACAATTCGAAACGAGATGTCGGTGCTTGATCTACTCGATATCTTAACCCAACCGCACACATCAGCCGGTAGAATTCCAACCCACCGAGGATTGCGAATATATATTGACAGGCTGATGCAGAGAAAACCGCTAACTGAGGAAAAACAGCAGTATATAAACAGCGTATTTAAGGTATCGAATGTCGATCCTTTAAATGTAATAGAGCAGGTAACTGTTGTTTTATCGGAAATTTTGCGGTGCGCAACCGTTGCTTCAACCCCATCGATGGGCGAAGCTACAATTCGGCGAATTGATCTGCTCCAGATAGATCATGACAACTGGGCGGTAGCGCTTATATCTTCTGGAGGGTCTATCAAAACCTCAGTTTGCAAGGTGGCGCTCAACGAGTCTGAGAGCATAATGATAAAGGTAATGATAGCGCAACAGCTAACTGGGATACGGCTTCGCTCGATAAATCCCACATTTATCCGTAGAGTTTCAGAGTCACTCGGTGAATATGCAGCTCTAGCGATGCCGATTTTATACACGATAATGACCCTATCTGATGAAATACTCGAAGGAGAGCTCAAAGTTTTGGGCGGCGAGAATTTGCTTTCGATTTCAGGGTTACAGGATAAGAATCTGGGGTATCATATACCAAAAGAGGGGCTTGCACACCTGCTTGAAAAACCTTTTGAAAAAACCAGAATTATCCTTGAAGATGAAACAAGCAAAGAGGGGCTTCCGGGCACTAGTCTTGTGGTGACAAAGTATCGGTATCGAGACGGCAGTGAGGGACAACTCGGAGTTGTCGCACCGCTAAGAGCCGATTACGCAGCACTTATATCGCATCTTGAGTATTTTGCTGACCTACTTGGCAGAATGCTATCATAAAATAGAGAAGAGGTAATGTTTTGAAGAAAAAGAAAAATGAAAACCCAGAAGTTTCAACAGAAAAGGAGCTGACGGAAGAAGTAAATGAACAGGTAAGTGAAGCAGGTGAACAGATAGAAGAAAAAGGTCCAGGAGAGATTATAGCGGAACTTGAAGATAAGCTGCTTCGTCAGATGGCGGAGTTTACAAACTTTAAAAACCGCACTGTCCGTGAAAAGGAAGAGCTTGCGTCATTTATTACCGCAAATGTGGTCACAAACTTTCTGCCGATCTTCGATAACCTTAAACTATCACTCGCAGCACCATGCAGCGATGAGAAGTTTAAAGAGGGTATTGATATGATACTGCAAAGCCTCGAAGCTACTTTTGAAAAGATGGGTATCAAAGAGACTGCGGCAGTGGGAGATACTTTTGATCCAAATCTTCACAATGCAGTTATGCATATCGAAGATGAAAATCAGGGCGAAAACACTATAGCACAGGTGCTTTTACAGGGATATTCCCTAAATGATAAAATTATAAGACCAGCAACCGTTTGTGTTGCAAACTAATTAGGAGGAAAAAATATTATGGCTAAAATTATTGGAATTGATCTTGGAACAACAAATTCATGCGTTGCAGTTATGGAGGGCGGAGAAGCTGTCGTTATAGCAAACGCAGAGGGCGCGCGCACAACCCCGTCGGTTGTTGCATTCGGAAAAGATGGAGAGAGAATGGTCGGTACCGTTGCAAAACGTCAGGCTGTTACAAACTCATCTCGCACAATCTCTTCTATAAAAAGAGAGATGGGCACAAAATACACAGTTGAGGTAGACGATAAAAACTATACCCCACAGGAAATCTCAGCGATGATCTTAACAAAACTTAAAACAGATGCAGAGGCGTATCTCGGTGAGAGCGTAACTCAGGCGGTTATCACCGTTCCTGCATACTTCAACGATGCTCAGCGTCAAGCTACAA